>DAIESZ010000195.1 GCA_027346035.1 Propionibacteriaceae bacterium | reverse complement strand
GTCGAGCAGGGCGAGCAGCAGCCGCCGCCTGCGGCCGGGGTGCGGGGTCCCGCGCAGGACATCCGCCAGCGATCGGCCGGGGATCCGGCGGTCCACCGTCCACGACTGGCGTCCGGTCCGGCCGCGGTCGAGGACGCTCGGCAGGGCGATGCCGATGTCGACGCCGGCCCACGACGCCAGCAGCTCTGCCGGACGCGGGTCCGGGGGAATGTCGCCCGCGTGCACGATCCGCAGCACGCGGCCCGCGTCGATGGCGAACACGCGGGCCTCACCGCCCGCCCCGAGGAGCCGGGACCGGTCGATGCCGAAGTGGGCGAGGATGGCGTCCTCGTCAGGACCGGGCGTCACCGCCCGGGAGACGCTCATCGGGGCTGGAAGAACAACGGGTCGACGGCGGCCGCGATGAACACGAGCGCGAGATAGGAGTTCGACCAGTGGAACAGCCGCATCGGCTTGAGCCGGGCATCGCGCAGCCCGGCGCGGGCACGTCGCAGCAACTGCACCGACTCCCAGATGAACACCAGCCCGGTGACCGCGGCCACCAGCGGGTAGAGCCAGCCGGTGTGGGCGGCCGGCCAGACCAGCAGCGATGCCAGCACCGTGAGCACGGCGTAGGCGACGATCCGCCAGGAGACGCCCACGGCGTCCATCACCACCGGCAGCATCGGCACCTCGGCCGCCGCGTAATCCTCGCGGTACCGGAACGCCAGCGCCCAGGTGTGCGGCGGCGTCCAGAAGAACACGATGAGGAACAACACGAGCGGGGCCCAGCCGACACGGCCGGTGACGGCCGTCCAGCCGATGAGGGGCGGGAAGCATCCGGCGATGCCGCCCCAGACGATGTTCTGCGACGTGCGCCGCTTCAGCCACAGCGTGTAGACGAACACGTAGATGGCGTTCGCCGCGAGGGCGAGGATCGCCGACAGCCAGTTGGCGCCCAGTCCGAGCACGAGGGTGGAGATGATCGCGAGGATGACCCCGAACGCGTAGGCCGACCGGGCCGGCACCTGGTGGCGGGGCATCGGACGCCGGCGGGTGCGCCGCATGACCTCGTCGATGTCGCGGTCGATGACGCAGTTGAACGTGTTGGCGCTGCCGGCGGCGAACATTCCGCCCACCATCGTGACGACGACGAGCCACCCCGAAGGGATCCCGTGGGCCGCGAGGAACATCGCGGGAACGGTCGTCACGAGGAGCAGTTCGATGATCCGCGGCTTGGTGAGCGCCACGTAGGCCCGCACGACGTCAGCCCACCGGACGGACGGGTCCGGCACGGCGTCCTCGGTGCGGTCGGGGTAGGGCAGGCTCATACGGCGAACGGATTCCTCACGGAGCGTCGGGGCGGATTGAGACCGCTGGACGGGACGCGGCTCGGGTGGCGGTCAACCGGGCCAGTGTAGCCGGGGGCACGACGGGCGGCGATTCGCCGGATAAGGCGGAGTGCCTCCGAGGGTGGACCGACTAAGGTCGGAGTACAGGGCCACCTGCCGGGACGGTCCCAGCCCGCCCGGCCACCACCGTCAACCCGTCACCGGTGTGGGGACGTCCCCCAGCGGGCACCAGACCAGGGAGGATTCCATGACTGACACGCGCTCCACCAGCCTTGAGGACCTGAGCGAGGCGGGGGTCTCGATCTGGCTCGACGACCTGTCGCGCGACCGGCTCACCAGCGGAAACCTGCAACGGCTCATCGACGAGCGGTCCGTGGTCGGTGTGACCACGAACCCGTCGATCTTCGCCGCCGCCCTGTCCAACGGCGAGGCCTACCGGGCCCAACTCTCCGGCCTCGGCGACGTCGAGGTGGGCGAGGCCATCCGGGTGTTGACCACCACCGACGTCCGGGACGCCTGCGACCTGTTCGCGGGCATTCACCGCGACACCGACGGTGTCGATGGTCGGGTGTCGATCGAGGTCGAACCGGAGCTGGCCCGGGACACCGACGCCACCGTCGAGCAGGCCGCCCTGCTGCACGGTGTGGTCGGCCGCGACAACGTGCTGATCAAGATCCCCGGCACCCGCGAGGGCCTGCCGGCCATCCGCCGCACGCTGGCGGCCGGCATCAGTGTGAACGTCACGCTGATCTTCTCGGTCGATCGCTACCGCGAGGTGATGGACGCCTGGATGTCGGGTCTCGAGGACGCGGCCGCCGCCGGTCGAGACATCTCGACGATCCACTCGGTGGCCTCGTTCTTCGTCAGCCGGGTCGACTCCGAGGTCGACAAGCGGCTGGAGGCGATCGGCAGCCCCGAGGCGCTCGGCATGCGTGGGCGGGCCGGTATCGCCAACAGCCGGGTGGCCTACTCCGCCTGGCTCGACGTGATCGCCACCGAACGCTGGCAGGCCCTCGAGAAGCAGGGAGCCCGGGCGCAGCGTCCGCTGTGGGCCTCGACCAGCGTCAAGAACCCCGAGTACGACGACACGATGTACGTCACCCACCTCGTGGCGCCCCATTGCGTCAACACGATGCCCGAGGGGACGCTGAACGCCGTCGCCGACCACGGGGTCATCAGCGGTGACACGATCACCCCCAACATCGACGATGCTGTCCACGTCCTGGCCGGGCTGCGCGACGTGGGTGTCGACATGGGCGACGTTGTGGTGAAGTTGGAGGACGAGGGCGTCGAGAAGTTCGTCGCCTCCTGGCACGAGTTGGAATCCCGGGTGAGCAACGCCCTGGCCCAGCGCTGAACGGAAGGGACCACCCCGTGAGCGAGGTGCTGCACAGCAACCCCCTGCGCGACGCCCAGGACCGGCGTCTTCCGCGGATCGCGGGGCCCTGCGTGCTCGTGATCTTCGGCGTCACCGGCGATCTCAGCCGCAAGAAGCTGATGCCCGCCGTCTACGACCTGGCCAACCGCGGGCTGCTGCCGCCCGGCTTCGGTCTCGTCGGCTTCGCGCGGCGCGACTGGGCCGACCAGGACTTCGCCCAGCAGGTCCACGACGCGGTCAAGGAGAATGCCCGCACGCCGTTCCGCGAGGAGGTGTGGCGTCAGCTGCTCCAGGGCATCCGGTTCGTGCCGGGTGATCTCGGCGACGACGCCGCGTTCCAGCGGCTCCGGCAGACGATCGTCGAACTCGACGAGGTGCGCGGCACCGGCGGCAACCACGCCTACTACCTGTCGATCCCACCGGGCCTGTTCGACGACGTGCTCGGCCAGTTGCGCCGCCACGGTCTGGTCGACGAGACCGGCGGCAGCTGGAAGCGGGTGATCATCGAGAAGCCGTTCGGGCACAACCTCGCCAGCGCCCGTGAACTCAACGGCATCCTCAGTACGACGTTCCCCTCCCGCTCGGTGTTCCGCATCGACCACTACCTGGGCAAGGAGACCGTGCAGAACCTGTTGGCGCTGCGCTTCGCCAACCAGATGTTCGAGCCGATCTGGAACAACCACTACGTCAGCAACGTCCAGATCACCATGGCCGAGGACATCGGCATCGGCGGGCGGGCCGGGTACTACGACGGCATCGGAGCCGCGCGCGACGTCATCCAGAATCACCTGCTGCAGTTGATGGCGCTGACCGCCATGGAGGAGCCGACGAGCTTCGACGCCCGCCAGTTGCGCCTCGAGAAGCAGAAGGTGCTGGGCGCTGCGTTCACGCCGAAGGACCTGGCGGCCC
>DAIESZ010000020.1 GCA_027346035.1 Propionibacteriaceae bacterium | reverse complement strand
CCATCGGGAGGTGGGCCGTCAGCTTCCCGGCGTAATCGACCTGGCAGCGGGCAATCACCAAACGCACGCGGACAACCTACACCGTGGGGCCACGGGGCCCCGCCGCTAAGGTTGGACCATGGCCAAACGCCCGAGCAAGCATCTGCGCCCGGCCAGGCCATTGTCGGCCGGACACGGCACTGCGGAGGTGAAATCCGACGGACGCTGGATTGTCCGCAGCATCCCCGGAGCCCGCGCCGGCAAGGTCTACACCTGCCCCGGCTGCCTGCAGCCCATCCCGCTCGGCACCGCCCACGTCGTCGCCTGGCCGGCCATCCCCTCGCTGGGCAGCGCGTCGGGACTCGAGGAGCGGCGGCACTGGCACACCGGATGCTGGGCGAGGAAGCGATGAGCGACGAGCCGATCCACCACCGCGACATCGGACACGGGGCCCGTGCGGTCGTGTTCCTGCACGGCCTGTTCGGCCAGGGCCGCAACTTCACCCAGATCGCCAAGGACCTGTCCGACCTGGCCACCAGCCGGCTCGTCGACCTGCCCAACCATGGGCGGTCCGGGTGGACCGACGTGTTCGACTACGACCTGTTCGCCGACATGCTCGTCGACACCATCGCCGACCACGCACGGGCCCTCGGGCGTCCAGGAGTGACCCTCGTGGGGCACTCACTCGGTGGCAAGGTGGCGATGCGGGTGGCGTTGCGGCACCCCGAACTCGTCGAACAACTTGTCGTGGTCGACATCTCCCCCGTCTCCGCCGGTGTGCGGGACAGCTTCGACCACATCCTCGCCGGCCTGCGGGCGGTCCCCCTCGACGGCCTCGGCACGCGCGATCAGGCCGACCGGGCCATGGCCCGCCACGTCGAGTCCCCGTCCGTGCGCGCGTTCCTGATCCAGAACCTGCGCCACGAGCACCACGAGTGGCACTGGCGGATGAACCTCGACCTGCTCGAGGCCGAGATCGACGCCGTCGGGTCGTGGCCGCCGGTCGACGCGTCCTACCCGGGACCGGTCACCTGGGTCGCCGGTGCCCGCTCCGACTACGTGCGGGCCGAGTTCGCGCCCGCCATGCGGACGCTGTTCCCCCTGGTCCGGCTGGTCACGATCAAGGATGCCGGCCACTGGGTGCACAGCGACCAACCGGCCGTGTTCACCTCGCTGCTGCGCCACCTGCTCGGCTGACTCGGGGTGTGACACCCCGGACCGGCCGGTCAGCCCAGGCTCACGCTGGTGATCGTCGCGTCGGCGATCGGGGTGATGCCGTTCTGACCGGATACGCCCTGCGAGGCGATCCCCTGGATGACCGCGAGCCCGGCGGCGTCCATGTGCCCGAACACCGTGTAGTCGGGGGGCAGCGGAGAGTCCGCCCAGACGAGGAAGAACTGCGACCCGTTGGTGTTCGGGCCGCGGTTGGCCATGGCCACCGTGCCGGTCGGATAGGTCTCGTGGCCGCTGAGCTCGTCGGCGAAGCTGTAGCCCGGGCCGCCGCTGCCGGTGCCGGTCGGATCGCCACACTGCAGAATGAAGATGCCGGTGTCGACGAGCCGGTGGCAGGCGGTGTGGTCGAAGAAGCCCTGGGATGCCAGCGACACGAACGAGTTGACCGTGCACGGCGCCGCTGCCCGGTCGAGCGTGATCGTCACGGCGCCACTGGTGAAGTGCAGCGTGGCCGCGGTCGTGCCGGTGTCGGGGACGCCGGTCGCCGACGGTGGGTCGACAGGGCGCGCGGGGGTGCCCGCCACCGGGTAGGAGCAGGTCGCTCCCTGCGCCGCCGTCGAAGCGGTGCTACCGGCTCCGGCGGACGTGGTGCTCATGGCGGCCGGGGCACACGCCGAGACCACCAGGGCGGCACACGTGGCGACGGCCAGCCGGGCCAGGCGCAGGCGTGTCATCGGCTCACTCCGCTCTGTCTGTCAGCGGGGACACCCACGCTGCGGTCGTGACGACCCGAGGCTACCCGTTCCCCCGGTGACGACGTCCGACCGGAGGCCCGGCGCGCCGGAAGCTGGGCAATAGGCTGGGGTCATGGTCATCTTGTCGAAGATCTACACGCGCACCGGGGATGCCGGCAGCACCCGCCTGGCCGACAACACGCTCACACACAAGACCGATCCGCGGGTTCGCGCCTATGGCGACGTCGACGAGTGCAACTCGCACCTGGGTGTCGTGCTGGCCGATCCCGAGCTGCCCGCGGAGATGGCCGACGTGCTGGCGATCGTGCAGAACGAACTGTTCGACGTCGGCGCCGACCTGTCGACCCCGCTGCGTGAGGACCCCCCCTGGCCTCCGCTGCGGATCACCCCCGCCAGCGTCCAGCGACTCGAACAGTGGTGCGATCACTTCGGTGACCCGCTCGCCACGCTGCGTTCGTTCGTGCTGCCCGGCGGAACACGGGTCTCGGCGCAGCTGCACGTGGCGCGCACCGTCTGCCGGCGGGCCGAACGCAGCGCCTGGTCGGCGCAGGAGGTGTACGGGGACGCCACCGCGCCGGTCGGCAGTCCCGAGGGCGGCGGCGGGGTGAACACGGTGGCGATCACCTACCTCAACCGGCTGTCCGATCTGCTGTTCATCCTCGCCCGGGCGGCCAACACCGGGCCCGAGCCGCTGTGGACTCCGGGTACCGAGCGGGCACCCGGACCCGCGGCACCCGACGCCGGCTGATTCACTCGGACAGCTCACCCCGGCCGGGCGGGGACGACTCGAGCCAGCTGAGCAACCCGGTCACCGATCCTCCACTCAGGGCGATCTCCATCCGCCGCGCCGCGCGGCCGGGATCGTTCACCTCGACCACGATGACGGTGTCGAGTCCGGCGAGCAGCACCTGCTCGCCGGACTCGGGCCGACGCCGGTCGACCACGCGGGCGGTCCGCCGGATGATGACCTCAGCGGGTTTCACCGATGGGCTGAACACCTTGAACCATTCGAATCGCTCGCCCCGATATCGGGCCATGCCCGTAACCCACGACGGCCGGCGAACCCCTGTCCGCATGGCACAGTCGAAAACCGCCGCGGTCTGGGACAGAAGGCGGCGGCGGACGTACAGGCCGATCACTGCGGCGACGGCGACAAGCACCAACACCGCGAGCACGGCCTCGGTGTCGGCGAGCCAGCCCATGGCTCCAAAACTACTGCACGGCCGACCAGCTCACCTCACGGGTCTGGGGACCAAGACCCTCGCGCCTGCCGGCAGTTCTCAGTGCCCGTAGGTGGAACCGGCGGTCAGCTGCGCGGCCTTCACCTGGGCCTGAGCCAGGTGCAGCCGGTGCATCTGGTCGACGGTCGCATCACCCGTGTCGATGATCCGCTCGAGCTCCGTGACGTTCTTGCGGGCCTCCTCGAGGCTCACCTCGGCACTACGGGTGGCGTACTGCGCGAGCAGCGACACCCGGTTGCCGGCCACGAGGACGAACCCGCCGTCGAGCGCGAACACCTCCTGCTTGCCGTCGGGTGTGACAATCGTCGCGACGCAGGGCACGAGCGCGGCGAGCACCGGCTCGTGGCCCGGCAGGATGCCGATGTCGCCCTCGGTGGTCCGCACGATCACGTTGACACCGTCGCCCTCCCAAACGAGTCGGTTGGCGGCGACGACGTCGATGCGCATCGCGTCGGCCATCAGAGGTCCTTCTGCATCTGGTCCCACTTGCGCATGACGTCGTCCATGCCGCCGACGTTGAAGAACGCCTGCTCGGCGATGTGGTCGACATCGCCCCGAACGATCATCTGGAACGACTCGATGGTGTCCTTCAACTCCACGGTCGAGCCGGGCACCTGGGTGAACTTCTCGGCCATGTAGGTGTTCTGCGACAGGAACTGCTGGATGCGCCGCGCACGGGACACGACGATCTTGTCCTCCTCGCTCAGCTCGTCGACGCCGAGGATGGCGATGATGTCCTGCAGTTCCTTGTTGCGCTGCAGGATCTGCTTGACCCGCACGGCGGTGTCGTAGTGCTCCTGGCCCACGTACTGCGGGTCGAGGATGCGCGACGTCGAGGTGAGCGGGTCGACGGCCGGGTAGAGGCCACGGGACGCGATCTCGCGCGACAGCTCCGTGGTCGCGTCGAGGTGGGCGAACGTGGTGGCCGGTGCCGGGTCGGTGTAGTCGTCGGCGGGCACGTAGATGGCCTGCATCGAGGTGATCGAGTGGCCCCGGGTCGAGGTGATCCGCTCCTGCAGCTGGCCCATCTCGTCGGCCAGGTTGGGTTGGTAGCCCACCGCCGACGGCATCCGCCCGAGCAGGGTCGAGACCTCCGAGCCGGCCTGGGTGAACCGGAAGATGTTGTCGATGAACAGCAGCACGTCCTGCTTCTGCACGTCGCGGAAGTACTCCGCCATCGTCAGCGCG
>DAIESZ010000004.1 GCA_027346035.1 Propionibacteriaceae bacterium | reverse complement strand
GCCGACGCCGTGGGCGTCCATGTTCAGCGGGAACGGGGTGAACGCGAGCAGGGTGAAGAAGCCGAAGTTGTAGAGGAACGCGGTGAGCCCGACGGTGAGCAACCCCCGATGGCGCAGGGCGCGCAGCGGGGCGGAGATCGGGGTCGGGCGTCCACTCGGCGGGGTGGCGGGCAGCGTCAGCGCGGTGGCGACCAGGGCGAGGGTCATCAACGCGCTGACCCCGAAGAACGGGAACCGCCACGACAGCGCCCCGAGGACGCCGCCGAGCAGCGGCCCTGCCGCGATCCCCAGCCCGAGTGAGGCCTCGTAGAGGATGATCGCCTGACCCACCGAGCCCACCGCCGACGACACGATCGTCGCCAGGGCGGTGGCGATGAACAGCGCGTTGCCGAGCCCCCACACGGCACGGAACGCGACGATCGCCGGCACCGAGTTCTGCGCGCCGGCCAATCCGGCGCCGATGATGATGACGGCGAGCCCGATCAGTAGGGTCCGCTTGGCTCCGATCCGGCTCGACACCCACCCGGTGATCAGCATGGCCACGGCCATCACCGCGTTGTACGAGGTGAACAGCAGCGACACCTGGGACGGGCTCGCACCGAGTTCGTCGGCGATCGGCTTGAGGATCGGGTCGACCAGGCCGATGCCCATGAACGCGATGACGCAGGCGAAGGCGACCGACCAGACAATGGCGGGTTGACGGGTGTGCACGCGGGGAATCCCATCTGGGTTGGTGTGACAAGGGCGGAGGCGGTCGACCGCGGCGAGCGTGGTGGTGATCTACCCGTCGGTCCGGGGGTGGCCCGGCTCGGCAGGGGGCTCGTCGATGAGCGACGAGAGCAACTCGTGGGCCCGTTGCAGCGCCGCGAGATCGTCGGCGCCCAGTTCGGCCAGCGCGGGGGCGAGGATGGTGGCCCGCTCCAGCCGGGCCCGGTGCAGCACCGCGCGCCCGGTGGGCGTGAGCGTGACCCGGTGGACGCGGGCGTCGTGGGCGCCGGGTGCCCGGACGACGAGCCCGGCGGCGTCGAGTCGGTTCACCTGGGCGGTGATACCCGGCTGGCTCGTGTGATCGGCCTGCGCGAGGTCGCCGATGCGGACCGGTTCGAGCTGCTCGATGAGGGCCAGGAGGCGCATCTGGGCGGCGGGCAGTTCCGAGACGGCATGCATGTTGGCCCAGCGGCTGAGCCGGGCCACGGTACGCAGCACGGCGTCCGCGAGTTCGTCGGGCGTCATCACAGCAACAAAATATATATGTTCATTATGTTTGTGTCCACGCGCCGACACCCCGCCGAGATCGCTGCGCGCTCCCGCGCCCGATGTCGGACCCGGCCAGTAGCCTGAAACCATGCTGGCGCACCTGTTCGGGCCGCCCGACGACTGGCCCTCGGCCGACCTCATCGCGTTCAGTGACGAGTTCGACGCCGGGTTGGCCCTGGCCGGCTACCGCTCGGGCGTGTTCCCGATGCCGCTGCACGTCCGGGGATTCGACCAGCAGATGGGCTGGTGGTCGCCCGTCCACCGGGGAGTGCTGCCGCTCTCCGGAGTCCGGGTGAGCCACAGCCTGCGCCAATCGGCCAAAAAGTACCGCACGAGCGTCGACACCGCGTTCGACGAAGTCATCCGCCGCTGCGGCGACCCGCGGCGTCCGGGCGGGTGGATCGACGACGCGATCATCGACGCCTACACCGACATGTACCGGTCCGGACTCGTGCACTCGGTCGAGACCTGGGACGCCGAGGGCCGTCTGGTCGGGGGGCTCTACGGCGTGTCGCTCAACGGGCTCTTCGCGGGCGAGTCGATGTTCCACGACGCCGCGCTGGGCCGCGACGCGAGCAAGGTGGCGCTGCTGCGGCTGGTCGAGATCCTGTCCGACGGGCACGACCGGCTGCTCGACGTGCAGTGGCGCACCGACCATCTCGGCAGCCTCGGCGCCATCGAGATCCCCCGTGACACCTACCTGGCGCGTCTCGACGCAGTGCTCGACCAGCCGCCCGTCGAATGGCCACCTCCAGAGCCCACCGCCCCAAAGGCCCGCCATGCCTGAACTCCCCGAGGTCGAGGCGCTGCGCCGGTTCCTCGAACCGCGTCTGGTCGGACGCGCGATCGCCCGCGTCCACCTCACCGCGTTCACCGCCCTGAAGACCGTCGATCCACCGCTGGAGGCCCTGCTCGGGTTGGAGATCGACGGCGTCGAGCGCCACGGCAAGTACCTCGACGTGGGGGCCCAGGGCCTGCATCTCGTACTGCACCTGGCCCGAGCCGGATGGCTGGTGTGGCGCGACCCGATGCCGGCCGCCCCTCCCCGGCCCGGGAAGGGCCCGCTGAGCCTGCGGTTGGTTCTCGACGACGAGTCGGGGTTCGACCTCACCGAGGCTGGCACCCAACGCAAGCTCGCGGTGCACGTCGTCACCGATCCGCAGCAGATCGAGCGCGTGCGCACCCTCGGACCCGACCCGTTGTCACCCGACTTCACCCCCGATGCACTCGACCGTATCCTCGACGCTGCCGGGCGCGCGCAGCTCAAGGGGGTGCTGCGTGACCAACGGGTGATCGCCGGGATCGGCAACGCCTACAGCGACGAGATCCTCCATGCCGCCCGGCTCAGCCCCTTCCAGCCGGCGTCCGCACTCGACCCGGAGCACCGGCGGGTGCTGTTCGACGCGATCCGGTCGAGCCTCACCGAGGCGATCACGCGTGCCGATGGGCTGGCTGCCAAGGACCCCAATGACGACAAGCGCGGCAACCTGGCCGTGCACGGGCGCACCGGCCAGCCGTGCCCGGTGTGCGGCACCCCGATCGCCGAGGTGAGCTTCGCCGACTCCTCGCTGCAGTACTGCCCCACCTGCCAGACCGGCGGCCGCAAGCTCGCCGACCGTCGGCTGTCACGCCTGCTCAAGTAGCCGCCGACGCCGGGACCCGGAACGTCTCCCGTCCCGGGTCGGCCCTCGGGCCTCAGCGCTGCGACCGGGGCACCCAGAGCTGATCGGCCACGCCGGTGTAGACCTGACGCGGCCGGTAGATGCGCTGGTCGGGGTTGTCGTTGACTTCCTTCCAGTTGGCGATCCACCCGGGCGTGCGTCCGATCGCGAACATCACGGTGAACATGTCGAGCGGGATGCCGAGCGCCCGCAGGATGATGCCCGAGTAGAAGTCGACGTTCGGGTAGAGCTTGCGCTCGACGAAGTAGTCGTCGGCCAGCGCGGCCTCCTCGAGTTCCTTGGCGAGCGGCAGCAGCGGGTCATCGACGTGCATCGACTCGAGGAGGTCGTCCGCCGCCTTCTTGAGGATCCGCGCCCGCGGGTCGAAGTTGCGGTAGACGCGGTGACCGAAGCCCATGAGCTTGACCCCGGACTTCTTGTCCTTGACCTGATTGATGATGTCGGGGATCGACGTGCCGGCGGCCTGGATGCGCTGCAGCATCCGGATGACCTCCATGTTCGCGCCACCGTGCAGCGGCCCCCACAGCGCCGACACGCCGGCGGAGCAGGCGGCGTACAGGTTGGCCTTCGACGAGGCGACCATGCGCACGGTCGAGGTGGAGCAGTTCTGCTCGTGGTCGGCGTGCAGCACGAAGAACAGGTTCAGCGCGCGGGACGCCTCGTGGCTGGGCTCGAACTCGTTGTAGGGCACCGAGAACATCATGTGCAGCAGGTTGCGCACGTAGCTGAGGTCCGGACGCGGGTAGATCAGCGGCTCGCCGATCGACGCCTTGTAGGACGCCGCCGCGATCGAACGCACGCGGCTCAG
>DAIESZ010000382.1 GCA_027346035.1 Propionibacteriaceae bacterium | reverse complement strand
CGAACCGGTAGCGCTCGCGGTTGTCCTCGATCTTGCGCAGCCCCGATTCCGCGAGCACCGGACCACTGGCGAGTTCGATGCCCACCGGGAAGACGGGGGCCATACGCAGGGTGCGGAACAGGTGCATGGCCACGCGAGTGTCGGCCGGGGACATTGGGGCCACCGTCGGGGTGAGTGCGGCGAGCAAGCCTCCGGGCTTGAGCACCCGGCGTACCTCCCCGAGCCAGGCCTCGAGCGGATGGATGACCGCCAGCCCCAGCGAGCTCACGACCGCGTCGACACTCCCATCGGCGAACGGCAACTGCCGGGCGTCGGCCCTCACCCACGGACCGGGCCCCCGCTGGGCCGCCGCCTGCAGTTCGCTGCCGGACAGGTCGAGGCCGATGATCACCCGGCCCGGGCGCGCCAGGTACCGCGACATCGCACCCGAGCCGCAGCCGATGTCGAGCACGGTCATGGCACGGCCCGACACGGCCCGCGCGAGCCACGTGTAGGGCGTGTGGTGACCGGCCAGGGAACGCCCCAGCACCTCTTCTGTGACACCGGGACGCTCCTGGTGGTGCTGGGCGAGATAGTCGGCGAAATCCTGAGTCCAATGCGGCATGGCCCTCCTCGGATCCCCTCCCAGATTACGCGCGGGCACCCGTCATGGGGCCGAGCCGGCCGGGTCGGCACGGACGAACAGGCCCTCGGCGACCTCACTCGGACAAGCCCACCGCCCCGCCGGAGTCACCAACTCAATCGAGCCGGGGAGCAGTGACACGTCGGCCCCGCAGCCGGGACGCAGCCCGATGGCGTCCAGATGGCCGAGCACCCCGTCGTCGGCCTGGGCGCTCTCGCTGAGCCGCACCAGCAGCACGTGCCTGGTCCCACGCGCCACGACGTCGGGAAGCGGGTCGGCCAGGTCGCGGAAGGCGAACGCCGCGGAGGTCACCCCCAGTTCCTCGAGGGCGGGAACGGGCGTGCCGTACGGCGAGACGGTCGGCTCCGCGAGGATCTCGACCAGACGGCGTTCGACGCTCTCGCTGATGACGTGCTCCCAACGGCAGGCCTCGTCGTGGACGAGCGGCCAGTCGAGCCCGATGACGTCGGTGAGCAGCCGCTCGGCCAGCCGGTGCTTACGCATGACGGCCCTGGCGAGTTCGAGCCCGGTGCCGGACAGCTCGATCCGGCGGTCCTCGTGCACGGTGAGGAGCCCGTCGCGCTCCATCCGGGCCACCGTCTGCGACACGGTGGGACCGCTCTGGTGCAGTCGCTCCGCGATCCGCGCGCGCAGGGGCGTGATCCCCTCCTCGATCAGCTCGTAGATGGTGCGCAGGTACATCTCCGTCGTGTCGATGAGCTCGCTCATGCGGCATCCCTTCCAGGTGCGACGAACCAGGCGCCGCTGCGCATGACGCCGACGAGGGTCGCATCGTCGTCGAGCACACACAGATCGGCCCGGTATCCGGGCGCGATCCGCCCGACATCGTTGAGGTGATGCCACGCGGCAGGGACGCCGGAGGCCATCGCCGCGGCGTCCGGCAGCGAGACCCCGACCTGGGTGACGAGGAACCGCACGGCGCGGTCCATCGTGAGCGTCGACCCGGCGATGGCACCGGGAGTCCCGTCGGACGTGACGAGTCGTGCCACCCCGTCGCGCACCTGAACGGCGAGCCCGCCGAGCTCGTAGTCGCCGTCGGACTCCCCCGTGGCGGCCATTGCATCGGTCACCAGACCCACCCGGGGGACACCGGCGGCGGCGATCGCCAGGCGCACGATCTCGGGTGCCAGGTGGACGCCGTCGCAGATCAGTTCGACCATCACCCGCGGGTCGGTGAGCAGCACCGGCACCGGCCCGGGTTCGCGGTGGTTGATGCCACGCATCGCGTTGAACAGGTGGGTGACGATCGTCACGCCCGCATCGACCGCCACCGCGGTGGTCGCTGCGTCGCTGTCGGAGTGCCCGAACGCGGCGGCCACGCCGTGACGCGCGCAGGACTCCACGGCCCGCAGTCCGCTCGGCAATTCGGGGGCCAGCGTCACCATCCGCACGATGGGATCGGCGACGAGGGGATCGATGACCTCGGATGCGGGGTCGATGAGCAGGGACTCGGTGTGGGCACCCTTGCGGGCCGGGGAGATGAACGGCCCCTCGAGGTGGACCCCTCGCAGTTCGCCGGCAGCGACGAAGGGCCGCAGCCGCTCGAGTTGGGCGTGCACCTCGGCGACCGGCGCGGTGACGGTGGACGCGAACAGGGTCGTGCTGCCGTGGGCCCGATGGAGGTCGATCGCCCGCTGCACGGCCGCGGGGTCCGGGTCGACGAACGCCGCGCCGGCGGCTCCGTGCGTGTGGGTGTCGACGAAGCCGGGCACGAGGGTGGCGTCGATGAGTTGCGCGTCGGGCTCGATGCCCTCGCGCACCTCGCTGATCACGCCGTCGGAGATGACGATGGTGAGTGCCCGGGCGGGTTCGGCGTGCCCCGAGGAATCGATCGTTCCGGTGACGACCCGGCGGGAGGCGATGCGGGTTTGCATGGCGGCTCAGCTCACTTCCATCGTGATGGGTTCGGGTGAGGCGACCGACGGCAAGCGCCCGGCGTCCGACTCCTTCGATGACGACTCTACTGAGGCTGCGGGGGCGGATCGCTGATCCGGACAGGCACCATGCGCATCCGGATCACGACATCGTGCAGCACCGCCAGCCTCGGATCGGGGATCGGCAGCACCGGATGCCGAGTGCGTCGCGCGGCCAGCGGGGCGAGCCGACGGTCGGCGAGCACGATGCCGACGGCGCGCGCGTCACCGCCGCAGACCAGCCCCTCGATCCGGTCGGCGAGCGGCAGCAGGACGCGGACCGCGTCGTCGGCGGCAGACCCCAGCGCGTGGTCGGACTGGTTGTCACGGCGCCTGGCGTAGCGCTGTTGCGACCAGCCACCGGCCTTCGTCCGGCCCTGCACGTAGTGGGTGTCGACGTGGTGCACCGGCAGCTCAGGACCGACGGCGAGCCCGACGGCATGGGCGGAGCGGCGCACGAGCAGGATCGCGACCCGACGGTCCCTGCGTTGGCCGGCGATCCAGGCGGTGGCATCGGAGGCAGCCCCGCCGCCCCACCGGTCGACGAGCCGGATCCGCGCCCCGTCGGGGAACTCGACCACGAGGTCGTCCTCGTCGGCCCGCTCGACGCCCTCTCCGTGCGCCTCACCGAACCGCCCGAGCCATCCGGACAGCCGCTCGGGCGACACCTCGATGACCCGGTCGGCCGGCCGCGCGTCCGGCACCGTCGGGCCGCTCACGGGTTGAGCCGCTGGATCAGCCACCCGCCGCCCGCCCGGTGGTAGCGCACCCTGTCGTGCAGCCGGCGGGGCTGGCCCTGCCAGAACTCGACGGCGGAGGGGCGCAGCAGGTACCCGCTCCAGGCCGGCGGGCAGTCGACGTCGCGGTCGGCGAACTCGTCCTCGAAGCGTTCGTAGTCGTCGTTGAGCGAGCGGATCGAGCGCACGGGCCGGGATTGGCGTGTCGCCCACGCGCCCAGCCGTGTGGTTCGGGGCCAGGAGGAGAAGTACCGTTCGCTCTCGGCCCGGGACAGCCGTTCGACAACACCCTCGGCGCGCACCTGGCGGGCGTGCACGGGCCACCAGAACAGCAGGCTCGCGTGCGGGTTGTCGTTCAGTTCGGCGCCCTTGTCGGACTCGTGGCTGGTGAGGAACCCGAACCCCTCGGCGGTGTACTCGCTCAGGTGCACCATCCGACTGCGCGGACACCATCCCCCGTCGGTTCCCCGGGTCACCGTGCTGAGCGCCATCGCGGTGGGTTCGCGGAGCAACCCGTGGCGCGACGCGTGCAGCGCCGTGCCGAGCCAGGTCGCGAACAGCTCGATCGGGTCGGCCGGCAGGTCGGCATCGAGCAGATGCTCGCCACGCGGGTGGCACCGCTCGTCTCGATGCTCGGGGCTCATGCAGCCATCCTGCCAGCCGCACCGCTGAAACACCCTGCCGGTCTTCGACGATGACGCCGGCCGCCCGGCCGCCTCGATGTCGGCCCAGGGGGCGTCAGCGCTTGACCGCCGCGACCACGCCGGCCAGAACGGCCACGCCGAGGGCGATCGCCAGCGCCGTCAGGGTTCCCCTGTTCGACGACGCCGCGCCGGTCGTGGTCCCCTGATCGCTCGCGGCGGCCGATGTCGACGAGCCGGCGCCGGCCGACGGGCTCTCGGTCGCCGAGGCGGACGCCGACGGCGCCACGGAGGGGGCCGGGAGGACCTGGGCCAGCTTGGTCGGCACCGCGACATCGTCGGCGGTGCTGCGTCCCAGGGCCACGAGCGTGGTGGTGGAACCCAGGGCGGTGGTGAGGGCCTGGCCGTCCAACTGGGCGGGCAGTTCCGCCGCGGCGGTCGTGGTCCAGTTGAAGGCGTTCAGCACGTAGACGGAGGTGAAGGTGCGCAGGGCGACCCGGCTGTCGTCGAGGAACGTGCCGTCGGTGACCCAGCTGGGGGCTCCTGCGACTCTGACCAGCATGTTGACGCTCGACGTCGAGGGGACGGCGGGGGCGCGGTAGACAGCCGCGGAGGGGCCCCTCGTGACGATGTAGATGTTGCCCCGCGGCGACACCATCATCGTCGCGGCGTCGTGCGGCCCGTCGGGATAGGCGAAGTCCCACGCGTGGTAGCTGGACGACTGACCGTAGGTGAGCGAGTTGAGCCGGTAGACGGTGATGTGGCTGCGCGATGCGGTGGCGTCGCCGATGTCCCCGATGTACAGGTAGCCCGCGTGGAACTGCAGGGCCTCGATGTCGGTGGGCGTGAACGGCAGGGGGACGCTGCCGGCTACGGTGCCGGTCGGGTCCACCGCGTAGACCTTCGTCGCCTTGGCGTCGGCGACCCAGTAGGTCTGCGACGCGGGGTCGCTCGCGATGCCGCGCGAAGCGCTGGGTCCGGACGAGCCGATGGTGAAGCCCGAGGGCACCGCCTGCGCCACCTCCGGGGCGGCCGCCACGACCAGGCCGGCCGTCACAGCGACCGCCGCCGATGCCGCGCACACGCGTCGGCGCATGGTTCGTCCCACCAGTCCCCTCATCTCCCGGACCTCTCACCGGTCATCGGATCAGCGTTCCGACGAGCACCAGGACGACCAGGGCCACCAGGACGCCGGTGACGATGAGCCGTCTCGAGCGTGGATTCACGCAGCCAACCCTAGCCTCAGACCCGCCGCGACGCCCGCCGCCCGAGTTCGTCGTGGGGAGTCGCAGGGATATGCCCACGGTGGGATGCCCGCCGCACTACGGTGGGGCCATGGTGGAGGTCCGGCTCTACGCCATCGGGATCGATGAGGTGCGCGACTGGTTCGGGGCCGGGCCCGCGGGTGCAGCGACACTGCGTGGGGTCGCGGCGGAGCGCTTCCGGGTCCCGGCGGCCGAGCAGCGGCCCACCGGGATGCTGTCGAAGCTGGGGCCGTTGTTCCGGCGTGACCCGTGGGCGCCGCACATCCCGGTCGACCTGCCCACCCCCGCCGACGTCGAGATGCTCATCAACGCGCACTTCGTCCCCCCTGAGCGGCTCGGCGCGGCATGGACCGTGGTGAGAGCCTGGCTCGACGAGTTGTCGTGGGGACACGTCGTCACCGTGCTCGGCGCCACGGAGTGGCGCGACCTGGAGTTCGATCTGGCCCGCGCCGGCCTGCCCAGCCAGTTCGCGATCTCGAAGCTGTGGAACCTCGATCCGGCGCTTCCGCTGCGTCCGGTGCCGGGCACCGCGGTGGGCTACGCGAGGCACCATCACGCGGTGGCCACCCGCGAGGCGCTCGGTGACGCGTGGCAGCGGGTCACCGACCCGTCACGCGAGCCCCTGCACGAGATCCTCGGGTTCCTCCGGGGCCTCGACGGGTGGACCGCCATGGCCTCCGCGGCCGGCAGACCCGCCCCGGATGTCGTGGGGGTCTGCCGCACCTGAGGCCCGGGCCTACTTCACCACCGCGATGAGGTCTCCGCCCTCGACCGGGCGGGTCTCCATGAACGCCACCCGGTCGATCACGCCGGCCACCGGTGAGTTGATCGCGGCCTCCATCTTCATCGCCTCGATGGTGGCGATCGTCTGGCCGACCTCGACGGTGTCACCCGGTCGGACCTTCACGGTGACCGCCCCCGAGAACGGTGCCGCAATGTGCCGCGAGTTCGACGTGTCGGCGCGTTCGGCCGTGTCGGCCTGGACCTTGATCGAGCGGTCACGCACCCGGATCGGGCGGATCTGCCCGTTCAGCGTGCACATGACCGTCCGCATGCCCTTGTTGTCGGGCTCGCCGATGGCATCCAACCCGAACAGCAGGGTGACTCCGCTGCGCAGTTCGACCGCCTGCTCGGCGTCATGGCGCAGGCCGTACAGGTACGGCAGCGTCGGCATCGGCGTGAGGTCGCCGTATTCCTCGCGGTAGGCCGCGAACTCCCGGGTCGGTCCGGGGAACAGCAGCCGGTTCAGGGTCTCCTGTCGAGTCCTCCCCGGGACGGCCAAGAGGGCGAGGTCGTCGGCGGGCACCTCGGTGATGCGGGCCGGGGTCCGCCGCCCGGCGAGGGCCTTGCTGCGGAACGGTTCGGGCCAGCCTCCGGCGGGGGCCCCGAGTTCGCCGTTGAGGAACCCGATGACCGAGTCGGGAATGTCGTACTTCTGAGGGTCGGCCTCGAACTCCGCCGGGTCGGCACCCACCGCCACGAGGTGCAGCGCCAGGTCACCGACGACCTTCGAACTCGGCGTGACCTTGACAGGGCGTCCGAGGATCTTGTCCGCGGCCGTGTACATGGCCTCGATCTGCTCGAACTTGTCACCGAGGCCCAACGCGTTGGCCTGCTGGCGCAGGTTCGACAGCTGGCCTCCGGGGATCTCGTGGCGGTACACGCGTCCGGTGGGGCTGGGCAGTCCGCTCTCGAACGGCCGGTACGCCTTGCGGACGTACTCCCAGTAGGGCTCCAGGGCGGTGACCGCCTCGAAGTCGAGCTTGGTCGCCTTGTCGGTGTGCTCGAGGGCGGCGACCAGCGCCGAGGCCGAGGGCTGGCTGGTGGTCGCGGCCATCGGGGCGCTGGCCACGTCGACCGCGTCGACGCCCGCGTCGATCGCCGCGATGAGCGTGGCCAGCTGGCCGCCCGCGGTGTCGTGGGTGTGCAGGTGCACCGGCAGGTCGAAACGTTCACGCAGGGCGGTGACCAGGGTGGACGCCGCGTAGGGGCGCAGCAGGCCCGCCATGTCCTTGATCGCCAGGATGTGCGCTCCGGCGTCGACGACCTTCTCGGCGAGCCGCAGGTAGTAGTCGAGGGTGTAGATCGACTCCTTCGGGTCGCTGAGGTCGCCGGTGTAGCACAGCGCGACCTCGGCCACGCTGGTGCCGGTGCCCCGGACCGCCTCGATCGCGGGGCGCATCTGTTCGACGTCGTTGAGCGCATCGAAGATGCGGAAGATGTCGACACCCACCGACGTCGCCTCCTCGACGAAGGCCGCGGTCACCTCGGTGGGGTAGGGCGTGTAGCCCACCGTGTTCCGGCCCCGCAACAGCATCTGCAGGCACTGGCCGGGCATCGCCTCGCGCAGCTGGGCCAGCCGCTCCCAGGGATCCTCGCCGAGGAAGCGTAGTGCGACGTCGTACGTGGCGCCACCCCAGCATTCGACCGAGAACAGGCCGGGGAGCATGCGCGCGTAGTAGGGCGCGACGTGCAGCAGATCGCGCGTACGCACCCGGGTCGCGAGCAGCGACTGGTGTGCGTCGCGGAACGTCGTGTCGGTGACCTCGACCTGGGCCTGGTCACGCAGCTGCCGGGCGAAGCCCTCCGGGCCGAGCGCGATCAGCCGCTGCCGCGCGCCGTCGGGTGCGGGCACGGCGAGGTCGATGTCGGGCAGCTTCGCTCGCGGAGGCACCTGGGTGACCGGCTCACCGTTGGGCTTGTTGACGGTGACGTCGGCCAGCCACTGAAGCATCTTCGTGCCACGGTCGGCCGGACGGCGCGCGGTCAGCAGATGCGGGCGCTCCTCGATGAACGACGTGGAGACGTCGCCGGACCTGAAGTCGGGTTCCTCGAGGACGGCGCGCAGGAACGAGATGTTGGTCGAGAGGCCGCGGATGCGGAACTCCTCCAATGCGCGCTCCGCGCGGGCGATCGCCGTGGGGAAGTCGCGGCCACGGGCCGTCAGCTTGACCAGGAGCGAGTCGAAGTGGGGGCTGATCTCGACGCCGGTGGCCACCGTGCCGCCGTCGAGGCGGATACCTGCACCCGACGCGGACCGGTACCCCGTGATGATCCCGGTGTCTGGGCGGAAGTTGTTGAGCGGATCCTCGGTGGTGATCCGGCACTGCAGCGCGGCGCCCCGGATCCGGACGCCGTCCTGGGACAGCCCGAGGTCGGCGAGGGTCTCCCCGGCCGCGATCCGCATCTGGGCCTGGACGAGGTCGACGTCGGTGATCTCCTCGGTGACCGTGTGCTCGACCTGGATGCGCGGGTTCATCTCGATGAACACGTGCTTGCCGACCCGGGGACCCTCGGTCTCGACGAGGAACTCGACGGTGCCGGCGCACGAGTAGCCGATCGACCTGGCGAACGCCACCGCGTCGGCGCACAGGGCGTCGCGCAGTTCCTGGGTGATGTTCGGCGCGGGCGCCATCTCGATCACCTTCTGGTGCCGCCGCTGGATCGAGCAGTCCCGCTCGAACAGGTGCATCGTCTCGCCGTTCTGATCGGCGAGGACCTGCACCTCGATGTGACGGGGCCGTCCGACGGCCTGCTCGATGTAGACCGTGGGATCCCCGAAGGCCGCCTCCGCCTCGCGCATGGCGGCGCCCAGGGCGGCAGGCAGATCGTCACTGGCGTTGACCCTGCGCATGCCGCGGCCGCCACCCCCGGCGACGGCCTTGACGAACACGGGGAACCCGATCCGCTCTGCCCCGGCCACCAGTTCGTCGATGTCGGTCGAGGGCGGGGTCGACTGCAGGGTGGGAATGCCGACGGCACGGGCCGCCGCGATGGCCCGAACCTTGTTGCCCGCGAGTTCGAGTACCCGTGCGGGCGGCCCGATGAAGGTGATCCCGTTGTCGGCGCAGGCGGTGGCCAGGTCGGGGTTCTCGGAGAGGAACCCGTAGCCGGGATAGATCGCATCGGCCCCGGCGAGCTTCGCGGCCCTGATGATCTCGTTGATGTCGAGATAGGCGCGCACAGGGTGTCCCGCGACCCCGATCTGATAGGCCTCGTCCGCCTTGATCCGGTGGTCGGCGTTGCGGTCTTCGTAAGGGAAGACGGCCACGGTCTGCAGTCCGAGTTCGTGTGCCGCCCGGAAGGCGCGCACCGCGATCTCGCCGCGATTGGCCACAAGCACTTTGGTGAACATGGGCCAAACCTACCGGGCGATCCCCACCCGCGCGGGGCCCCGCTGGGACGCGAGACACACCCGTCGACGACGCCGTCCCGGTCCCTGCGGGGGACCTGGGACGGCGTCGCGGGAGTCGTTCCAGGTGCGGGTCAGAGCCTCGAGATCAGCGAGGAGAGGATGCCCTGGGCGAAGTAGATGACGAAGGCGA
>DAIESZ010000370.1 GCA_027346035.1 Propionibacteriaceae bacterium | reverse complement strand
GCCGGCCGTGCCCTTGCAGAGGTTGTCCAGGGTGGCGACCGCGACGAGGCGTCCGACCGCGTCGTCCCGGGCGACCTGGACGTGCACCGCGTTGCTGCCGATGACGTGCTGGCTCTGCGGCCACTGCCCGGCCGGCAGCAGGTGGACGAACGGCTCGTCGGCGTAGGCCGCCGCGTAGGCGGCACGCATGTCCGCCTCGGAGGCCGTGCTCGGCGCGGTGACGACCGCGAGGATGCCCCGGGCCATGGGCACGAGCAACGGCGTGAAGCTCACGGTCGGGTCGTTCGCCCCGAGACGCGTGAAGTTCTGCAGGATCTCGGGCACGTGGCGATGCACTCCGCCGACGCCGTAAGCGGACGCCGACCCGAACAGTTCGGCGCCCAGCAGGTTCGCCTTGAGCGACTTTCCGGCCCCCGAACTGCCGGAGGCCGCGGCGACGACGACGTCACGGCCGTCGACGAGACCTGCGGTGAGGGCAGGCAGCAGCGCGAGGGTGACCGTGGTCGGGTAGCAGCCGGGCACCGCGATCCGCCGGGTGGACGCGAGGACGGCGCGGTTGCCGGGGAGTTCGGGCAGTCCGTAGGGCCAGGTGCCCGCGTGCGGGGTGCCGTAGAACCTCTGCCACTGCTCCGGGTCGGCGAGCCGGAAATCGGCGCCGGCGTCGACGACCAGCACGTCGGGACCCAGCTGTTCGGCCACCTCTGCGGACGCCCCGTGGGGAAGCGCGAGCACGACGACGTCGTGACCTGCCAGGGCCTCGGCGGTGGTGGGCAGAACCTCACGCCCCGCGAGCGGCACCAAGTGGGGATGGTGCCGGCCGAGCAGTGAGCCCGCACTCGCATTGGCGGTGAGGGCACCGATCTCGATGTCGGGGTGGCCGAGGAGCAGGCGGAGCATTTCCCCGCCGGCGTACCCGGTGCAACCCGCGACCGCAACTGACCACGTCATGGAATAACTATGTCATGTTCTGCATAGTTATTCCATTCGGGGGCGGCGCGTCCGGTGCTCAGCCCCGGCCGAATCCGGCCATCCTGGTGATGCCCTCGTCGAGGTCGGAGGTGGTGCCGCACAGGCTCACCCGGATGTACCGATCGCCGTTCAGCAGCGGGTTACCGACGCCCGTCGTCGCGAAGTCGATACCCGGGGCCACCGCCACTCCCGTGGCACCGAGCAGCCGGGCGCTCCAGTCGGAGGAGTCCCGGGTGAGATGCGACACGTCGAGCCAGGCGTAGAAGGCGCCATCGGGGGGCGCGAACGAGGTGACGCCCAGGTCGGGCAGCCGCGACAACAGCAGGTAGCGGTTCGCCGCATACCGGTGCACGTGGCCGCCCAGCTCGGCCAGGGCGTCATCGCCGAACGCCGCCGACGCCGACGCCTGGGAGATCGCCGGGGGGCAGAGGTTGAGGTTGTCGAGCAGCAACTCGACCGGACGCACGAGCGGTTCGGGCAGCACGACCCAGCCCAGCCGCCAGCCGGTCATCGAGAAGAACTTGCTGAACGAGCCGACCACCGCGGCTCCCGGCCCGGCCTCGAGGGCACTGACCGCGCGCGCGGCGCCGAAGGTGATGCCGTGGTAGATCTCGTCGCTGATCAGCAGGCAGCCCGCATCGGCGCACCACGCGGCGATCCGGGCGAGCTCGGCGGGGTCGATGACCGTGCCGGTGGGGTTGGCCGGGCTGGCGAGGACCACCCCGCGGGGCGCGCGACCCAGACGGGACGCCAGCCGGTCGAGCTGGGTGGCCGTCGGCTGGTAACGCACCTCGGGGCCGCAGTCGAGCTCGACCACCTCGCAGCCGAGGGCTGCCAGTGTGTTCCGGTAGGCAGGATATCCGGGGCGGGTGACCACGACGGGGTCACCGGCGTCGAAGGCCGCGAGGAACACCGCGGTGAACGCCGCGGACGAGCCGGTGGTCACCGCGATGAGGCCCGGGTCGATGTCGAGTCCGGATCGCGACCGGTAATGGTCGGCGATCGCCACGCGGAGCGACGCCAGCCCGAGCGCCTCGGTGTAGCCGAGCGAGCCACCCTCGAGGGCGAGGTGCGCGGCGTCCAGCACGGCCCGCGGCGCCGGGGTGGCGGGCTGGCCGACGTTGAGCGCGATGACGTCGCCGTGGGACTCGGCCCGACGCGCCGCCGCCTTGACCAGTTCCATGACGTAGAAGGGTGGGACCGCTCCCCGCTCGGAGACAGGCGTGGTCGCGGTGCCGTCGTCCATGGGGGAACTATCTCACGGCCCGCGAGCGGCGCCCGGCCGCGGATGGCGTCATTGAACAATGTTCAATATGATCCTCCGCGTGACCGAGAACCCTGTACGCCGCACACCCGCCCGCGACGTCGCGATCATCGCCGTGTTCGCCGCCATCACCGCGGCCCTCGGCCTGTTGCCCGCCATCTACCTGCCGGTGTCGCCCGTGCCGATCACGGCACAGACCTTCGGGGTGATCCTCGCCGGGGCCGTCGTGGGGGGCCGGCGGGCCGGCGCCAGCCAGCTGCTGTTCCTCGCCCTCGTGGCGCTCGGGCTGCCCCTGCTGGCGGGTGGTCGCGGCGGGATCGGCGTGTTCGTCTCGCCGACGGTGGGCTTCCTCGTCGCGTTCCCCATCGTCGCCGGACTCATCGGCTGGGCCACCGAACGGGTCGGCGCGCCCTACCGGCTGCTCCCGGGCCTGGTGGTGAACACCGCGTTCGGAATCGGCGTCATGTACCTGTTCGGGTGGGTGGGGATGATGGCGACCACCCATCTCGCCCCGTGGGCGGCGATCGTCGCGCTCGCCCCATTCCTCATCGGCGACGCGCTGAAGGTGGTCATCGCGACCCTCACCGCCAAGGGTGTGCACGCCAGCTACCCGGGGCTGCTCCCCTCCCGCACCGCGCCGGCGGTGGCCGATCCGGCGTGAGCGTGGTCGGCGGGCGTGCGGGAGGATGGTGACGTGAGGATCGAGCTGGAGCGGGTGAGCCACACCTTCGGTGACGGCCCCACGCCGCGCACCGTCCTGCGCGACGTCACCCTCACGCTCACCGAGCGCCGGATCGGCGTGATCGGGCACAACGGCTCCGGTAAGTCGACCTTTCTGCGGCTGCTCAACGCGCTGATCGTCCCCACGTCGGGCCGGGTGCTCGTCGACGGCCTCGACACCGCCCGGGACGCCCGCGAGCTGAGGAGGCGGATCGGTTTCCTGTTCACCGACCCCGACGCGCAGATCATCATGCCGACGGTGAGCGAGGACATCGCCTTCGGTCTTCGCCGCTCGGGCCTGTCCCACGAGCAGGTCGATGCCCGGGTGCGGGACCTGCTCGTGCGCTTCGGTCTGGACGCGCACGCAGGCCATCCCGCCCACCTGCTGTCGGGGGGCCAGAAGCAACTGCTGGCGCTCGCGGCCGTGCTGATCACCGAGCCGCTCGCCCTGGTCATGGACGAGCCGACGACCCTGCTCGACTTGCGCAACGCGGCGATGATCGGGCGCGTCGTCGCCGACCTCGACCAGACCGTGATCCTGGCCACCCATCACCTGGACCTGCTGGCCGGCTTCGACCGGGTGCTGGTGTTCCACGAGGGACGGGTGGTCGCCGACGCCGCTCCGGCTGCCGCGATCGCCAGCTATCGCGATCTCATGGACGGGGAGCGGTGATGCGTGCGTCGTCGCTCGGACTGTTCCGTCCGGGGCACTCGCCGCTCCACCGCCTGCGCCCCGGGACGAAGCTGCTGATCCTGCTCGTTCTCGGCGCGGCGTCGGTCGTCACCCAGCACTGGTGGTGGGCGGTCGCCATCCTGATCCTCGGCTCGATGCTGGCCTACCGGGTGGCCGGATGGGGCGTCCGGCTCTGGTGGTTGCAGCTGCGGCCCTTGTGGATGCTGCTCGCGTTCACCGCGGTCGTGCACGCGCTGACGTCGGGGTGGCAGCGCTCGGTGGCCGACACCGGGACGATCGTGGTGCTGGTCGCCTGTGCCGCGCTGGTCACGTTGACCACGCCGACGACGGCCCTCGTCGACACGGTCGTGCGCCTCGCGGCCCCCCTCTCCCGGTTCGGTCTCGACCCGGAGCGGGTGGGGTTGTTCCTCATGGTCGGCATTCGCTGCGTCCCGCTGGTGGCGGGACTGGCCCAGCAGGTGCGTGAGGCGCAGATCGCCCGGCGGGCGACGACGAGCACCCGGGCGTTCGTGGTGCCGCTGGTGGTTCGATCGCTGCGGGAGGCGGACGCGCTGGGCGAGGCGCTGGTCGCCCGCGGGATCGACGACTGAGGACGCCGCGTCCCGCTCAGCCGCCCACCCGCAACGACTGTGCGAGCCCGGCGATGATGATCCGCACCCCGAACCCGAACTGGCGCTCCGAGTGCTCCGGGTCGGGTGGGGCCGAGACGCCGAGCTCGGCCAGCTGGACGCGGGTCTGCTCCTCGTAAACCTGGCCCAGCACGAAGTGGGCGAGCACCTGCACCGCGTCGGCCGCCTCGCCGTCGGGGACGCCGGCCTCCTCGAGCCGACGCCGTGGCGCGGCCAGCCAGTCGAGGGTCCCGAGGCCGGTCGCCCTGGTCGTGGACACGAGTTCCGCGGCGTCCCGGTGGCGCAGCAGCGTCGTGCGAAGTGCCAGCGCCCAGTCCGGGAGCCAGGCCCGCCAGTCGGGGTCGTCGCGCGGGATCGCGACCTGCCCGACGATGAGGTCGGACACCGCCGCGAGCAGAGACTGCTTGTTCGGCATGTGCCAGTACAACGCCCCCGGCTGCACGCCGAGCCGTTCCGCGAGGCGGCGCATGGTGAGGTCGGCGATCCCGTACTGGTCGAGGATCGCCAGTGCCGCCTCCACGACCTCGGTCCGGTTCAGCGCCATGGCGGAGGGGTCAGCCCCGCAGCACCGCGCCGCAGCGCTCGGCCGCCACGGCCACGGCGGCGTCGCGAGCGGCGGACGCCTCGGCGTCGGTGAGCGTGCGGTCGGGCGCGCGGAATCGCAACGCGTAGGCGAGCGACTTGCGGCCCTCGCCGACTTGCGGTCCGGTGTAGATGTCGAACAGGGAGATCGACTCGAGCAGGGTGCCCGCACCCTCGCGCAGCGCCGCCTCGACGTCTGCGG
>DAIESZ010000365.1 GCA_027346035.1 Propionibacteriaceae bacterium | reverse complement strand
GCCGAGGATGGCGGCATGATCCAGCGAGCACAGCGTCCCCACCCTCACCTGCACACCACGGCCCGGGCCGGACTCACCCGGGCCGTCGTGGCCGCACTCTCCATCGCGGCGTTGGCCGCGTGCAGCAGCTCCGGCGCCTCGGACGGCGCGGCTGCGGCACCCGCAGCCGTCCAGGCCGGCTCGTCGGCTCAGGCGATCCTCGACCGGCTCGGCATGGCGGGCAAGGACCCGGCCCAGGCCATCTCGGCGCTCGACCAGAAGACCGGCGAGCGCCAGCGGGACATCCTCGCGTCGGTCCGCTACGACACCCTCGTCCTCAAGGAGGGGACCAACGAGACGTCGGTCGCCATCCCGGGCGGCAAGTTCTACCTCTCCGTCGCGCCCTACGTGCAGCAGACGCACGACTGCTACTTCCACAGCCTGACGACGTGCAAGGGCGAGCTGGCCGGCAAGACCATCAACGTCACGATCACCGACTCGGCGGGCCAGAAGCTGGCCGATGGCCCGGTGACGACCTATGCCGACGGCTTCGTCGGCTTCTGGCTCCCCCGTGACATCAAGGGCACGATCACGGTGTCGTACGACGGCCGCACCGCGACCACACCCATCGCAACGGGCAAGGACGACCCCACCTGCCTGACCACGCTCAAGCTCGTCTGATCGGCCCCCACGACTCGGTCGAGTGTGCACGTTCCGCCCGTCCCCCCGGCCCCGACTGCACACTCGACCGACGTCCCCTCACGATCCGCTCCGCGCTGGAGGGCGGATCGTGAGCCATCGGCAGTGACGTGTCGCCGGGCGTTCGGGTCCGGCATGGCAGGCGGGCCGGCGCGGCGGTGTCAGAACTCGGTCGCGAGGTAGTCCGGCGCGTTGGAGGCGAACGTCTCCCGGGTCGCCTCGCCCCCGACGAACAGCGCCGTGGCCCAGATGTCCGCCCAGAGCAGCGTGGGTCCCGTCACCGTCACGGAGCCCGCCCTGCCCACCATCGCCTCCGCCACGGGGTCCCAGAGGTGGGCACCCCGCGCAGCCGTGCCGGAGGTGGCGACGGCACCACGGGTCAGCACGAGGCTTCCGGCGATCGCAGCCGGATGACGAGGGTCCTCGATGCCCACCCGCCACGGGATGGCATCCGGGCCCGCGTCGGGAAGGTCGGCATGGGCGCCGACGAGTAGGTCGCCACCGGCGTTGATGCAGTACGACGTGCCCGGCAGGTGCTGGAGGGCCACGGCCGCCAGGTCGACGGCCCAGCCCTTGACCAGCCCGGTCGGGTCGAAGGCGAGCTGGCCGTCACTCGGGAGCAGCGTCGTGAACGCGCCGTGCGTCAGGCGGGAGGCGAGCTCACCGAGGGCGATCGACTCGGCGACGAGCGGATCACACTGGCGAAGAGTGAGCTCCTCGCGCCGGAGGCGCATGATCTCGCTGTCGTCGCGCCACGTCGAGAAGATCCGGTCCATCTGCCGCAGGGTGGCGAACGCCCCCGCCACGGCTGCTGCGGCGTGCGGACCCGCGACGTCACCTCCACGCAGGTGGATGCTGACCGGCATACCCATGACCTGCTCGACCCACGCCTGCCGCGGCGGGGCGGCCCGATGCGCCGGCGGCGAGGCCAGGCCGAGCACCGGCAGGGCCGTGGGACTCGGTCGCGCATCCGAACGGAGCGTGGGCCGGCGGGCAGGGTGCGTCATCGTCGGGCTGCCTCTCACAGGTGGGCCTGGTCGATCGCGGACTGGAGGGACTTCGTGTAGCCCTCCCAGGTGATGGTCGCACCCGAGACGACGTCGATGCTCGCGGACTGGGCCGTGACCGCCTCCTCGTTGTAGACCGGGACGGCGCGCGAGTTGATCATCTGGTCATGCCGGTCGTTCCAGGGCACCTGGAGGACGTTGGCAGCCGTGAGCTTGCCGTTCTGCACGGTGATCTGCACCTGGACGACGCCATAGCGGGTCATCACCTCGTCGCCGGAGTAGCTCTTGCCGGCCCCAGTCGAGCCAGACGAGCCAGTCGAGCCCGACGAGCCCGAGCTCGAGGTCCCGGTGAGCTGGCTGTCGGCGCTCGAGGTGGTCCGAGACGTCACGGCCCGCGTCTGCGCCGAAGCGATGGTCTGGGACGAGCGCGACGTGTTGTAGGAAAAGAGCAGGACCAGGACGGTCAGGGTGCTCATGGCCCAGGCGGCGATGCGGCGCATGGGACTCACCACCTTGCTTGGGGACGGGAGCGTGCGGTCGGGTGGGCGGAGGGGTGTCGGTTGGAGTGTCGGTTGGGGTGCGAGCGGGGGTGTGGGACGGGGGGCGTCGGCATCACCATGCGAAGCGCTCCTGGTGGATCGCCTCGTCGGGGGCGCCCGCCTCGCGGGCCGCGGCCGCAACGATCTGCATCCAGCGCGGCGCGCCGCAGATGAAGACGTCGCGCTGGGCGATGTCGGGGACGATCCTGGCCAGGGCCTCCGCGTCGCCGAGGGCCCCGGCCTCGACCGGCAGCCAGCTGTGGCGCTCGGGGTTGCGGTGGCCGACGACGGCGACGAGCCGCGCGCCCTTGGCGGCCGCGAGCTCGAGCAGCTCGTCCCGCAAGATCATGTCGTCGCGCGAGCCGACGCGATAGATCACGACGGTCTCGTCGGGACCCGGTGGCAGGTCCTCGAGCAGCGCGCGCAGCGGCGTGATGCCGATGCCGGCTCCGACGAGCAGCGTGCGGCGCTGGGTCTTGACGCCGGCGTGGAGGCGGCCGTAGGGACCCTCGATGAGCACACCCGTGCCGGGCCGGAGCCCTGTCAGGCAGGAGGAGCCATCACCGGCCGCCTCGGCGGTGATCCGGAGGCGCCGGCCGTCCGGGGCCGCGGAGAGCGAGTAGGGGTGACCGCGCGTCCACCCGGCGCCGTCGAGGAAACGCCAGGTGAAGAACTGCCCGGCGCGGACCGGCAGCCGGTCGAGGGCGCGCCCGGTGAGCACCACGCTGGTCACGGTGGGCGACTCGGCCACGACGTCGGAGACGACCAGCCGGTGCCGGCGGGAGCGTACCAGCGGCACGACGACCCGGAAGGTCACGACGGCGGCGAGCGACGCGGCATACGTGCCCCACCAGAAGACCGTCGCGGCGGGACTGCTGAGGAAGTCGGCGCCCGTCCACAGCTGGTGCGGCAGGGCGAGGCCGGCGCCGAGGTAGGCGTAGAGGTGGAGCAGGTGCCACGACTCGTAGCGCAGGCGGGTGCGGACCCGACGCAGCGACGTGACGACGATCATGATGAGCGCGACGGTCCCGCCCAGAGCGAGGAGCATGCCCGGCGCATTTAGGACCTGGTCGAGGAAGGTCCCGATGAAGCCGAGTCCCGTGTTGTAGCCCACGATGGTCAGCACGATGTGGGCCAGCATGAGGTTGAAGCTCGTGAAGCCGACGAGCCGGTGGACCCGCATGAGCTCGTCCTGGCCCCAGGCTTGTTCGACGAGTGGGATCCGGGCGATGAGGAACATCTGGATGAGGAGCAGCACGCTCGCGACCAGGCCGGTGAGGCGCCCGAGGTTCGTCATGGACTCGCCGAGCGAGCCGAACGCGCTCAGGCCGCCTCCCGCGACCCAGAGGGCAACGACGAAGAGGACGAGGAACCATCCGACCCCCGCCGTCACGTCCCGCCACGAAGCTGGAACGGAACGGCGGGGGTCCCGCGTCGGAGCCGACACGCCCTTGGCCCGCAGGGACTGCTCCGACACGGTGAGGATGCTCATGGGTCCAGCGTCGGCGCACACCCTGTGCGCTCGCTGTGGCCCTCGCATGACCTTGGTGAGAAGCCGCCGACCGACGAGGGCCGTATGCCGCCGGGCTGGGTCCCGCCGTCGGGGCAGGTTTGCACAACGGCGGGCGCCCGACCGACCGCAGTGTGCCGACCGACACAGGTCGGGAGAGGGGTCTTCGGGACTTCCGGCCGTGGCCCGACCAGCGGCACCCGACCTACGGTCGATCCATGAAGGCCACAGCACTGCTGGCGGCCACGACACTCGCACTGAGCGGCTTCAGCGCCCTCCCGGCGCACAGCACCCACTCGGCGGGCCTCGCGCAGGCCGCCTCGAACGTCTCGATCAGCACGACACGTCGCGTCGCGTCCGCACCAGCGGCTGACGCCTCCCGGGCGCTGGCCGCAACGGAGCAGGCCGTAACGGAAACCATGGCCACGACGGCCCCGAAGATGGTCGACGTCCTCGCCCGCGACCAGGCCGGCTCCCTCTGGCTCTACCGCGGCAACGGCACCGGCGGCTGGATCTCGCCGCGACTTCAGGCGGGCACCGGCTGGGGCAGCATGACCGCCGTCCTCGGACCCGGTGACTTCAACGGCGACCGCAAGGCCGACGTCCTCGCCCGCGACCAGGCCGGC
>DAIESZ010000361.1 GCA_027346035.1 Propionibacteriaceae bacterium | reverse complement strand
GCCGCCCCACGGACTGTGCCTCGAGGAGGTCGGTTACCCCCCCGATGATCAGCTCGCCGCCCGCGCGGCGGAGGCGCGGGCAGTCCGAACCCTGCCGATCCCCACCCCACACCCGCCGAGCGACCAGGACCACGCATGAGTCACTACTTCCACACCCCCGAAGGCCCGGGCCATCGACGCGACGTGTACGCCCACGCGTGGGACCTCGACCTCACACTGGTCGCCGCCGACGGCGTCTTCTCCGGCACCCGGCTCGACCCGGGCACCGCGGTTCTGTTCCGCGAGACCCAGCCCCCCGAAGGCGTCACCCGACTGCTCGACCTCGGGTGCGGATTCGGCCCGATCGCCGTGGCCCTGGCGCTGCGCGTGCCGGGCGCGAGCGTGGACGCCGTCGACGTGAACGAACGCGCGATCGAGCTGACCCGGCTCAACGCGGAGCGCCACGGCGTCGCCGACCGGGTGCGGGTTGGTGCGCCCGCGGACATGGACCCGGACGCCCGCTACGACGAGATCTGGAGCAACCCACCGATCCGGATCGGCAAGCCGGCACTGCACGATCTGCTCACCACCTGGCTCGCCCGCCTCACCCCGACCGGGGTGGCACGGCTGGTCGTCGGGAAGAACCTCGGGGCGGACTCGCTGGCCCGATGGTTGTCGGAGGCCGGCTGGGACGTCACCCGCGCGGCCTCCGCGAAGGGGTACCGGGTGCTCGAGGTGCGCCCCGGCGGGCCGTCCCACGACTGAGTTCGCACCCCGATCGCCGGGGGGGCCCACGGTGGGATAGGTTGCTGTCAACAATCGCATGTCAGGGGAATCTGGTGTCAATCCAGAGCTGACCCGCAACCGTGAGGGCGTGAGCCCCTAGCCGGAATGCCTGCGTCGATTGGACTCAACTACCCGTCGAGGTCAGCGGGGAGTCGGCCCCTTCGCGTCGGCTTTCCCTGATGCGAAAGGACCCCCTCATGACACTCCGTCGACGCCTCGCGGCTGCCGGGTTTGCGGCCGCGGTCGCTCTCACACCGATCACCGTGCTCACCAGCGGATATCTGTCGGCCGCCCCCGCGATCGCCGCCCCCGCCCCCTCGGCCACCAGCGCCTCGGCCACCAGCGCCGGCACCTGGCTGGTCGGCCAGTTCACCAACGGCCAGTACTACACGAGCCCCTACACGAACACGGCCGACCTCAGCGGCACCGCCGACCTGCTGCTGGGCCTGCTGGCCAGCCGCACCGGACAGTCCACCGCGACCGCCGTCGACACGTGGCTCAAGGGCCAGGCACCGACGGTCAGCTCGGCCGGACAGCTGGCCAAGCTCGCGATCGTGGCCTCCGCCATGGGCGACGACCCGGCGTCCTACGGTGGCGTCGACCTCATCACCAAGATCACCGATGCCGTCACCGCGTCGACGACCGGCGACCTCGGCGATCCCTACAGTGACGCGCTCGCCATCATCGCCCTGCACCGTGCCGGCGCGACGGTCCCGGCGACGCTCATCACCGGCCTCGCCGGACGCCAGGACAGCAGCGGCGAGTTCTACTTCGGCACCTCGGGCACGCCCAGCTACTTCACCGATCCCGACAGCACCGGCGTGGCGATCGCGGCGCTCGGGCTCGTGAAGACCGACACCACGGCCGCCACCGCGCTGAACAAGGCCGTCGCCTGGGCCGTGGCCGACCGCACGCCCACGGGCTACTGGTCGAGCTACTCGCCGGTCAACACCACCGGACTCATCGGCTCCGCCCTGCGCGACCAGGGCACCGACGTGACCTCCGCGGTCGCCTGGATGCAGGGCCAGCAGGTCGATGCCGGCGGTTCCGGACTGCCGGCCGACCTCAACGGCACGCACCCCGACGCCTACGCGACGGCCCAGGGCCTGCTGCTGCTGGGTGGGGTGTCCCTCGCGACCGATGTGCTCGCCCCCGCGGCCACGGTGACGCCGACTCCCAGTCCGACCCCCTCGGTGAGTGCGACCCCGTCACCGGCGGCCGGCCGGAGCGCGAGCGCCAACCCGTTGCCCGCCACCGGTGACCACGGGGCCCCCAAGGCGAGCGCCGTCGGCGTCGAACCGATCACGCTGGCGGTCATCGGCGCGGCCTCGGTGGGCCTCATCGCGGCCGGGGCCGCCCGCTCACGCCGCCGCTCATGATCCGGACCCGAGCGGCCCGCGCCCTGGTGCGCGGGCTCGTTCTCGCACTGCTCACCGCCGTCACCCTGCTCGGCTGGCGCCCGCCCACGGCATTCGCCGAGGACGCCGCGTCCTGCCAGTCCTCTGGTGGCGTGTACGTCTACATCCAGCCCGGCGGCGGCGGGTGCAGCCACGCGGGCGGCAGCGGCATGACCATCCTGCGCAGTCTGACCAGCGTCAACACCAACTCGACGGGCATGATCTGCCAGCTCGGCGGGTACCCCAGCACCTGCCCCGACCCAGTGCCGGCGAACGACTACTGGGCGTACTGGTTCTGGAGCGGCACGGCGTGGACCTACGCGAGCGTCGGGGCCGCGGCCGACTGGCCGAACCCCGGCGACGTAAGGGCGTGGACGTTCGGGAATGACGTGTATCCCGGCGAGACGCCGCCGAAGCCCACCGCCCCGAGCGCCGCCGCGACGACCACGTCGAGCTCGGCCGCGACCACCAGCAGCGGCACGACCAGCGGGCGCACCGCCACGTCGACGACGTCGAGCACCACGACGCGGGCGGCGACGACTCGCACCACGACCGCCCGGGCCACCACGACCCGCGGGGCGCCGGCACGCACGCCGACGCCGAGCACGTCGGCGTCCAGTGGCGGCCCGACCGGCTCGCCGGGCTCCGCCTCCGCCCCAACGACCCCGTCGCCCCCGGGAGACTCCGGCACCGCGACCCCGGTCGCCGTCATCGCCACCAGCCCGACGTCGGCCAAGCCCCGGGGCACGCCGTGGGGGGCAGTGGCCACGGCGGGGTTGGTTCTGCTCGCCGGCACGGGGACCCTCGTGGCCAGGCGACGGCGCCGATCGTGACACCGATGGCCACCGCTTCCCGACACGACCATCCGATGGGGCTTCGGCCCCGGATCGAAGGACCACAGCATGAGCCGCTCCGTGACGGCCTTCCAGGGAGGCCACCAGGCGCTCCGGGTCGCCCCGGGACGCCCGCGGCGCGACCTGCATCCCGGGGCGTGGTGGGGTTGGGCGATCGGCGCCGCCGTCGTCGCGACACTGACGCGTAACCCCCTGCTCCTGTCCCTCGTGGTCGCCGCGCTGGCCTACGTCGTGGTCGCCCGCCGCTCCGACGCCGCATGGGCCCGCTCGGCGCGGCTCTACCTGCTACTCGCCGCCACCATCATCGGCATCCGGCTGGTGTTCCAGGTGCTCGTCGGCGGGCTGCGCGAAGGACACGTGCTGTTCCGGCTGCCGCAGATCGATCTCCCCGCGTGGGCGGCGGGCATACAGATCGGTGGCCCGGTGACCGCCGAGGGCCTCTGGTTCACCGTCTGCGACGCCGGACGCCTCGCCGTGCTCGTATGGTGTGTCGGCGCCGCGAACACCCTCGCCAACCCCCGCCGGCTGCTCCGCACCCTGCCGCACGCCGCGCACCGGCTGGCCACGGCCGTCGCGATCGCCGTCTCGTCGGCCCCCCAACTGGTCGAGTCCACCCAGCGGGTGGCCCGGGCCCGGCGCCTGCGTGGGGGCCACGCCACCCGCGTGCACGCGGTGCGAGGCATCGTCGTCCCGGTGCTCGAGGATGCCCTCGACCGGTCGATGTCGCTGGCCGCGTCGATGGAGTCCCGCGGATTCGGGTCGGACCACCGGCCCAGTCGCTACCGGGCGGAGTGGTGGCGGGTGGCGGAATCCCTCACGGTCGGCTGCGGTGCCGCCGCGGCGGCGCTCGCTGTGTGGCTGCGGGTGAGCGTCCCGGTGGTGCTGTGGCCCCCGGCGAGCCCGCTCTCCTGGCCGGTGCTCGACCCGGCCATGGTGGCGGTCGCGGTGCTGCTCGCCCTGCCGGCCGTCATCGCCCCTCGCCCCACCGAGGACGCCGCATGAGCGCCCCGGAGTCAGCGGTGACCTTCGATGATGTCACCGTCACGTACCCGGGCCGCGATGAGCCGACCCTGCGGCACGCCGACCTGGTGATTCCCGAGGGCGATCTCACGGTCGTGGTCGGGCGCACCGGCACCGGCAAATCGACCCTGCTCGGAGCCATCAACGGCCTGGTTCCACACTTCTCCGGGGGTGAATTGCGCGGCACCGTCGTGGTGTGCGGACGCGACACGCGCACGACCCGCCCCCGGGATCTCGCCGACGTCGTGGGGTTCGTCCCCCAGGATCCTGTCTCGTCCTTCGTCACCGACCGGGTCGACGACGAGATCGCCTACGGAATGGAACAGTTGGGCATCGAGCCGCGCGCGATCCGCAAGCGCGTCGAGGAGACCCTCGACCTGCTCGGCATCGCCGACCTCCGGCACCGGCCCCTGACGACACTGTCCGGAGGCCAGCAGCAGCGGGTGGCGATCGCGGCTGTTCTCGCCGGGCAGCCCCGGGTGGTCGTGCTCGACGAACCGACATCGGCGCTCGATCCGACCGCCGCCCACGACGTGCTGGCGGCGATCGCGGCCCTCGTCCACGACCTCGGACTCACCGTGGTGCTGGCCGAGCATCGCCTGGAGCGTGTCACCCAGTTCGCCGATCGCCTGGTCTGGATCCCCGGGGACGGCCGGGTGATCGCCGGGTCGCCGGAGGACATGCTGGCCGCCACCGACGTCCGGCCCCCTCTCGTGCGGCTGGCGGATCGGCTTCACTGGGACCGCGTGCCGGTGAGTGTCCGCGCCGCCCGGAGACGAGCACAGACCGAACGCATTCGGCTGGCACCCGTGGCCACCGGCCCTGCCGGCACCCCGGGCCCACCCGTGGCACCCGTCGTGAGCGTCCGCCGTCTCGGAGTGCGGTACGGACAGCTCGACGCCCTGCGCGCGATCGACCTCGACCTCGCTCCGGCGTCGGTGACGGTGGTGATGGGACGCAACGGGTCGGGCAAATCGTCGTTGCTGTGGGCCCTGGCCGGTGCACTGCCCAGTTCGGGCCAACTCCGGGTGGCCGGCGTCGACCCCCGGGACGCCGACAGCGACCGGGCTCGGCGGCTGGTGGCCCTGGTGCCCCAGACGGCGTCCGACCTGCTCTACCTGCCCTCGGTGCGCGCCGAGTGCGACCAGGCGGACGCAGAGTCGTCACAACCGGCGGGCACCTGCGTCGCCCGGCTGACGGAACTCGGCCACTCGCTGGACCCGCGAACCGACCCCCGCGACCTGTCGGAGGGCCAGCGGCTTGGCCTGGTGCTGGCGGTGCAGCTCACCGGCGAGCCTCCCGTCGTGCTGCTCGACGAGCCGACGCGAGGCCTGGACTACGACGCCAAGGACCATCTGGCCGCGATCATCCGCGACCTGCGGGTGCGCGGGCACTGCCTGGTGATCAGCACCCACGACGTCGAGTTCGCCGCACTGATCGGCGACCGCGTCGTGCTGCTGGCGGCCGGCGAGGTGATCGCCGACGGCCCGACCCGGGAGATCGTCACGTCGTCACCCGCCTATGCCCCGCAGATCGCCAAGGTCTTTCATCCCTCCCCCGTGCTCACACCCGACGACGTGCTGCCGGCCGGCCCCCCACCCCGCGCCGACGGCGGGCGATCGCGATGACCGGCGGCCCACTCGCACGATTCACCCTGCGCTCTGGGTCGCTGCTCGGCCTGACGGCCCTGGTGGGTCTCCTGGCGTTCGCCTGGCCGCTGGTGTGGCCGGCCGACTCGGCGAGCCACTGGTTGGCCGTGGTGCTGCTCGTCGCGAGCGTGCCCCTCGGCCTGGGCGTCGTCGCCGGCGAACTGGCCAACCATTCCCTCGATGTCAAGGCATTGGCGATGTTGGGAGTGCTCAGCGCGGTCGGAGCGGTGGTGCGTCCCCTGGGCGCGGGAACCGGGGGCATCGAGACCGTGTTCTTCCTGCTGATCATCGCCGGACGCGTCTTCGGGGCCGGCTTCGGGTTCGTCCTCGGGACGACGACGCTGTTCGTGTCCGCGCTGCTCACCGGCGGCTTCGGCGTGTGGCTTCCTTACCAGATGCTCGCCGCGGCCTTCGTGGGGTTCGGGGCGGGCCTGCTGCCCCCAATGCGCAGGCTCGAACTGGCGGCGCTGTGTGCCTATGGATCGGTTGCCGCATTCGTCTTCGGCTCGCTGATGGACCTGTCCTTCTGGCCGTTCGCCCTCGGCGGCGGGGGCGGACTCAGCTACCAACCCGATGCGCCCGCCTGGACCAACCTGCGTCGGTTCCTCGTCTACGAGGCGGTCACGGGCATGGGCTGGAACCTTGGCCGCGCGATCACGACGGTCGTGTTGCTCCTGGTGCTCGGGCGGCCGTTGCTCCACGTGCTGCGCCGGGCGGCCAGGCGGGCGAGTTTCGCGGCGTCCGTGACGCCGACAGGCTGACCCGGCACCCCCGACGGGGCGGGGATTCGGCCGGAAACCTGGGCTCGATGGAATAGCCCTCCTAGGATCGAGGTTGACGGGATATCGGTACCCGGCCGTTGTCA
>DAIESZ010000356.1 GCA_027346035.1 Propionibacteriaceae bacterium | reverse complement strand
CCCGGCGAGCCTGACGGGGTCGAGCGGCCTTGGCTCGCTCTCGGCGGGGGCTGCGTCGACGCGGGGGCCTCAGCGTCCCTGGTCGGCGACCGCCCGGAGCACGTCCTGCAGGGCCATCCACCACTGCTTCTTCGGGCGCCGGTGGGGCATGTCGATCATCTCCGCCATGTGCGCCAGCGGGAAGTGCTCGATCCTCGACTCGACCAGCCCGATGTGCCACGCGTCCCAGGTGCCGGCGGCGAACTCCTCGTCGAGCAGGTGCAGGGCCTGCGACACCAGCCGGGTGGCGAGCAGCCGGTCGAACGGGGTGGGCGCGCCGCCCTGCTGGGTATGGCCGAGGATCGTGGTGCGCACGTCGTAGAGGCCGCGGCTCTCCTCCTCGAGCAGGCGTCCGAGGAAGTCGGTGGTGTAGTGCTCGCTGGCCTCCTCGTTGCGTACCGCGAGGAACAGCTTGCGACCCGCCGTGAACGAGTCGCGGAGCCATTCGACGTCGTGGTACAGCTCCTCGAGGGTGATGCCGGTTTCGTTGAGGTAGACCCGCTCGGCGCCGCCGGCGATGGCGCCCATCATCGCGAGATAGCCGCAGTAGCGGCCCATCGTCTCGACGACGAAGCACCGGGTGCTCGCCGAACCCGAGAGCTTGAGCCGGTCGATCGCCTCGACCACCACGTTGAGGGCGGTGTCGGCGCCGATGGCCAGCTCCGAGCCCGGCAGGTTGTTGTCGATGGACGCCGGCACGCACACGATCGGCACCCGGAACGTCGGATAGCGCTCCTGCTCCTGACGCAGCAGGTCGGCACCGAGGTAGGCGTTGAACCCGCCGATGATCAGCAGTCCCTCGATGCGGTGGTCCTCCATCACCTTGCTCATCGAATACAGCTGGTCGAGCGACGGCAGGGTCCGCCGGGTGCCGAGCACCGAGCCCCCGTCGGCCGTCCAGTGCTCGACGGCGTCCCAGTCGAGCCGCTCGATCCTGCCGTCGCGCAGGCCGACGAACCCGTCGTGGACGCCGAGCATCGTGTGCCCGCGGCTGATGCCCAGGCGCACCGCCACGCGGGCGGCCGTGTTCATGCCGGGCGCGAGGCCACCCGCGTGCAGGATCGCGATCCGCCGCGTGCCTTCCCCGGCGTCGACCCGGCTCGGTTCGGCGAGTTCATGGAAGATGCTGCGCATCTCGGTGAACGACCCGCCGCGCAGCGCCATCGCGCCCTCGTAGTCGCCGGCGGCGATCCGCTCGGGCACCTCGCGGGTCTTGCTCACCGCCTCGACGAGATCGATCGGCACCACCCGATTCCCGCGGATCGCCAGCACATGGCCGGGGGTGTCGGGGGTGGCGCCGAGCACCTCGTGCACCGCCTGGTAGCCGAGCCAGGTCGAGGCCCACCGGTCGTAGGCGCTCGGGGCGCCCCCGCGCTGCACGTGCCCGAGGATCGTGACCCGCGCGTCCTCGTGCAGCCGGTCCTCGAGCACCTGGCGGACGTAGCCGCTGGTGATCGGCGTGCCGGCGGCGTCCTGCGCGCCCTCGGCGACCACCACGATCGACTCCCGACGCCCGGCCCCGCGACCGCGCCTCAACTCGGCGCACATGCGGTCCTCCCAGCCCTCGGTGGGCGGGTTCTCGGGGACGAGCACGTAGTCGGCGCCACCGGCCACGGCGGCCATCAGCGCGAGGTAGCCGCAGTGGCGTCCCATCACCTCGACGACGAAGCTGCGCTGGTGCGACGCCGCGGTGCTCACCAGCGCGTCGATCGCGTCGATGATGCGGTGCAGGGCGGAATCGGCGCCGATCGTCATGTCGCTGCCGACGAGGTCGTTGTCGATGCTGCCGACCAGTCCGGCGATCATCAGCGTCGGGTGCCGGGCCGCCTGATCGGCGCCGATCTCCCCGGACGCCACCAGCTCGGCCAACAGTTCGGGCCACTCGCGCCGGAACTGGTCAAGGCCCGACAGCGACCCGTCGCCACCGATGACCACGAGGCGGTCGATGCCGCGGGTGATGAGGTTGCGGGCGGCGCGCAGCCGGCCGGACCGCATGCGGAAGTCCTTGCTGCGGAAGGTGCCGATCAGCGTGCCGCCCTTGTGCAGCACGCTGCCGACGTCGTCCCAGCCGAACCGGCGGATGCCGCCGCCGGGCATGTCGTCGCCCTCGATCATGCCCTGGTAACCCTCGAAGATCGCGAACACATCGGCCCCGGCGCTGATCGCCGAGCGGACGACGGCCCGCACCGCGGCGTTCATGCCCTGCGCGTCACCCCCCGACGTGAGGATCCCGATCCGTGCACGTGGCTGGGGCTCGGCGCCGATTCCGGCGGCGGTCATCGAATCGGTCATACGGCTATCCTGCCCAACCCGGGTGGGGGCCGGTAGCCCCGACCCCCACCTCGCGGAATCCGGTCAGGACGCGGGCGCCTGGCCACCCCAGAACCCGTCGGCCGCGAACAGCTCGGCGACCAGCTCGGGCAGCAGCCCGGCCTCGGCCGCGAGGTCGAGCACCGTGTAGCGGTTACGGATCGTGCGCGCCTCCTCGTAGGTGCGACGGAACCGCTGCCAGTCGAGCCCGATGTCGCTCGGGTGGGCTGGTGCCCCGGCCGCCCGGAGCATCGCCTGGAGCTCGGCGGCGGGGATCAGCTGCTCGCGAAGGCGCGGCGCGAGGGTCGGCCACAGCCGGGCGAGCCGGGTGAGCCGCTCGCCGAGCTGCTCGCGGGTGACCCACTTGGCGAGGGTCAACCCGACGCTCTCCTCGACCAGTCGCGGGTTGCTCTGCACCTCGCGCACCCGCGCCTCGGTCTGTTCCCGGGTGGGCCAGGCGGCCACCGCCGCGTCCACGTCGAGGCCGGCCAGGTCGCGCGCCAGCAGCCGCTCGTACAGCGCGGCGACGGCGACCGTGCCGATGCCCACCTTGAACCCGTGCGACAGCCGCCGGGGGGTGATGTCGACGCCGTGGCCCTCCATCTCCCACACGTGGCTGAACTGGTGCTCCGCGCCGGACGCCGGCCGCGACGAGCGGTGCGCCTGCATCGCCAGGCCGCTCATGATCAGCCCCTCGGCGAGGTCGCCGATCGCCGACACGTCGCCGCAGGCCAGGTCGGAGGGACGGGCCAGCGCGTGCCGGAGCGGCCCCTGCACGAGCTCCCACACGTCGGAGTCGATCGGTTCGACGCCGAGCGCGTCGGCGAGCAACCAGTCGGCACCGGCCGGCACCTTGCCGAGCAGGTCGCCGAAGCCGGACGCCGTCATCGACGCCGGCGCCGCGGCCATCACCGTGAGGTCGCTGATCGCCCCCCGTGGCGGCGGGCACGACATCGTCTGCTTGAACCCGTCGCGGGCGATCGAGGCACCGAACGCGGTGTAGCCGTCCATCGAGGCGGCGGTGCCGACGACGAGGTAGCCCCGCTGGAGTTCACCCGAGGCTAGCTTGACGATGTCGTTGAGCGTGCCCGAACCGACCGCCACCGCGACGGCGTCCAGGGGTGTCAGCACCTCGCGCAGCAGCTCGCAGTTCTCGTACTGGGCATAGAGCTCGGGCTCGCCGGGGAACACGTAGGGGTCGAGCTGCCGGACTCCCGCGGCGCGCAGCACCTGCACCACGGTGTCGCCGGCAGCGGCCATCGTGCGGTGGTCGGCGACGACGATCGCTGTCGCGTCGCCGAACAGCTCGGTGAACACGAGGCCCGCCTGGGCGATCGCACCCTCGGCGACCACGGCAGCCCTCGTGTCGGACGCCGTGCGCAGCGCCTTGTCGATGAGGTCGGACATCGGATCGTTCCTTTCCCCGGCCGGGCTCAGCCCTGTGCCGCCTCGTGATCGACGAGTTCGTGGATGAGTCCCTGAAGCCTCGGATAGCCCTGGATGTACTCCTCGAGGTAGAAGGCGTACTGCTCGTGCATCTGTTGGCTCGGCTCGATCGTGACGAGGTCGTGCACCATGGTGTCGGCGGCCTCCTCGAGGGTCGCGTAGATGCCGGCGCCGGTCGCCGCGAGCATCGCCGAGCCGAGCGCGACGGCCTCCCCGACCTCGGTGAGGGTGATCGGCTTGTTCATGACGTCGGCGTGCATCTGCATGAGCTGGCGGCTCTTGGTCATCCCCCCGCAGGCGACGACCTCGTGCACCTGCATGCCGGCGTCCTCCATCGCGCGCAGGTGGTGCGCGGTGCCGTAGCAGATGCCCTCCTGGATCGCCTTGTAGACATGCTCGGGGCCGTGCATGAGCGACAGGCCCCAGATCATGCCGCGCGCCTTCGAGTCGGTGTAGGGGGTGCGGTTGCCCTGGAAGTACTCGTTGACGATCAGGCCGTTGCAGCCCGGCGGGATGTGCTTGCTCTTCTCGTTGAGCACGTCGTAGACGCTGAGACCGAGACGCTCCGCGGCCTCGGTGACGTCGCGGGCGAAGTTGTCCTTGAACCACTTCATCACCGACCCGGTCGACACCTGACCTCCCTCAACCGTGTACTGGCCGGGCACGACGCCGTCGGTGTAGGCGCCGAAGAAGCCCGTGCCATGGATCGGCTTGTCGGTCTGCCCGCTGAACACGTGCGA
>DAIESZ010000189.1 GCA_027346035.1 Propionibacteriaceae bacterium | reverse complement strand
CCGGCTCGCCGCTGCGGGGCCTTGTCAACGTGCTGCCGACCGGTCGCAACTTCTATACCGTCGACCCTCGGGCGGTGCCGTCACGCCTCGCCTGGCAGACGGGCCAGGCGATGGCTGACTCCCTCCTGGACAGGTACCTCGCCGAGACCGGCGCCCACCCGGCCTCCGTCGGCCTGTCCGTGTGGGGTACCAGCGCCATGCGCACCAGCGGCGACGACATCGCCGAGGTCCTCGCGCTCCTCGGCGTCCGACCCGAGTGGGACGAGCAGTCCCGCCGGGTCTCGAAGCTGTCCGTCGTGCCCTTGGAGGAACTGGGCCGGCCCCGCATCGATGTCACCGTCCGCATCTCCGGGTTCTTCCGCGACGCCTTCCCGCACGTCGTCGCGATGCTCGACGACGCCGTCGCGATGGTGGCGGGGCTGGACGAGCCGGCGGACAGGAACTTCGTCCGCGCCCACGCGCAGGCCGACCTCGCCGCCCACGGCGACCCGAGGCGGGCCACCACCCGGATCTTCGGGTCGAAGCCGGGCTCCTACGGAGCGGGGATGCTGCAGGTCATCGAGTCCGGCTCCTGGCGCGACGACGCGGACCTCGCCGAGGTTTACACCGTCTGGGGCGGCTTCGCCTACGGTCGGGGCCTTGACGGCGTCCCGGCGGCCGAGGACATGCGGGCCAACTACCGGCGGATCGACGTGGCCGCCAAGAACGTCGACTCCGCCGAGCACGACATCGCCGACTCCGACGACTACTTCCAGTACCACGGGGGCATGGTCGCCACGGTGCGGGCGCTGACGGGTGCCGAGCCCAAGGCTTACGTCGGCGACTCGACCTCCCCGGACGCCGTGCGCACCCGGAGCCTGGCTGAGGAGACCGCGCGCGTCTTCCGGGCACGGGTGGTGAACCCGCGCTGGATCTCCGCGATGCGGCGGCACGGCTACAAGGGCGCCTTCGAGCTCGCCGCCACCGTCGACTACCTCTTCGGGTTCGACGCCACGGTCGGTGTCGTCCACGACTGGATGTACGAGAAGCTGGCGCAGGAGTACGTGCTGGACGAGACTACGCAGGAGTTCCTGCGCCGGTCGAACCCGTGGGCGCTCCGGGGCATCGTCGAACGGTTGCACGAGGCGGCCGAGCGGGGCTTGTGGGCGGAGCCGGACGCCGACACGCTCGCGGCGATGCAACAGGTCTACCTCGACGTCGAGGGCGACCTCGAGGACCGGGCATGAAAATCCGCATCCTCGGCGTCGGCATGGGCCTGCAACACGTGACGGCGGAGGTCGCCGAGGCCCTGTCCGGTGTCGACTATGTCATCGCCGCCGACAAACACGAGGACGACGGGCTGCTCGCGGCTCGGCGAGAGATTGCCAACGCCTTCGGCGTGGAGGTGATCGCCGTGCCCGACCCGGAGCGTGACCGAGACCCGGCGCGCCTGGGGGTGGAGACGGCCTATGCGGCGGCCGTGCGCAATTGGCATGCCGCGCGGGTCGCCGCCTACGAGGACGTCCTTCGGTCACGGGGAGGAACGGCGGCCTTCCTCGTTTGGGGCGACCCCTCGCTGTACGACTCCACCATCCGCATCGTCGAACAGCTCGCCGAACGCCTCCCCGTCGACTACGACGTCCTCGCCGGCATCAGCGCGCCCCAACTGCTCGCAGCACGCCACCGGATCGTGCTCCACCCGGTCGGGCGTCCAGTCCACATCACCACCGGCAGGCTGCTGCGCGACGACATCGCCAACGGGCAGTCCAACCTGGTCGTCATGCTCACCGGGTTCCTCGACCTTGAGGGGCTGGACGAGTGGTCGATCTGGTGGGGCGCCAACCTCGGGCGAGACTCCGAGGAACTGGTCGCCGGCCGCGTCCGTGACGTGTGGGCGGCGGTGCTGGCCGCCCGCGAACGCGCACGGGCGAACGCCGGATGGGTGATGGACATCTGTCTGCTCAGGGCGCCCTGAACTGCGCCTCACGGACTACTCACGGCTCCTGCCCTGGTGGGTAGGTCAGTACAGAGTGCCACCCTGGCCCGGGGAGAACTCAGACTGTGAGTGGTCGGTGGTGACCTGTTCCTGAGCTGAATCCCAGGCGGCCAATACCCGCCGGGCCACCGCCGCCGGATCCCGAGCAGCGTTGAGTGCCCGTACCATGGCGACCCCGCTCACGCCCGCACGCGCAAGCTCAGACACATCCTCGGGTCGCACACCACCGATGGCGACGAGCGGCAGTTCGCTGAGACGCACCAATGGTGCGTAGCCCTGCGCCCCCAGCGGTGGTCGACCGGTGGCCTTCGTCGGCGTGGCACGCAGGGGTCCGCAGCCGAGATAGTCGACGACTGCGCTGAGTCCGTTCGCAGCCCGCACTGCCTCCAGGGTGCCCGCGGTCCAACCGATGAGGGCGCCCGGACCCAGCAGCTCGCGGGCCTCCTGGGGTGGGAGGTCATCGGCCCCGAGATGAACGCCGTGGACCTGGCCGCCCATTCTCCTAGCCGTCCAGGCGACGTCCGCGCGATCGTTGACAACCACGCGGGTGAGCGGATTGGCCGCTGCCACCGTCTGGGCGACTTCGAGGGTGAGTGCGAGCAGCCGCCGAGTGCTCGCATCTTTGGCCCGCACCTGCACCACGCCCGCGCCCGCCGCGGCGACCTCAGCAGCCACCTGCACCGCCCGTCGGTCTGTGCCTGACGTGATCGCGTAGAGCCTGAAATCGACCTCCACTGCCGTCACCGAATGGTCGCGGTCAGGGCGACCTTCTCGGGTGCGACGGCGTCCAAGGCGTTGAGCAGCCGCCAGGCGAAATCGCCGGGACCGGAGGCCTCGGTCGCGGCGAGTTCGGCCGCCGATCCCATCCAGGCGTGGGCGGTCACGGCCGCGGCGAACGGGTCAGCCACGGCGCAGCAGGCGGCGACGAGGGCACCGAGCGCGCACCCCGTCCCGGTGACCCGCTGCAGCAACGGGCTCCCGGACGCGATCTGCCAGCTCCGGCGTCCGTCCGTGACCACGTCCGCGGGCCCGGACACTGCCACGACGCAGCCGTGACGCCGCGCGAGACCCTCCGCAGCGGGTGCGGCGTCCCCCGCGGCGGTGTCGCTGTCCGGACCCCGACCGCCCCTCCCCTCGCCAGCGAGCACGAGGGCCTCCGAGCCGTTGCACCGGATGGCGCTTGGCGGCGCGGCCGCCAGGTGGGAAGCCAACGACGTGCGCGCCCTCAGCCGTCCGATCCCCACGGGATCGAGCACCCAGGGCAGACCGAGGTCGAGGGCGGCCGCGACGGTCGGTGGTATGGCTGCCGCGGCGTCCGAGGACAGGGTGCCGAGGTTCACGAGCAGGGCGGACGCCGCCCTGACCGCCTGGACCGCGTCGTCGCCTGCGTCGGTCATCATCGGACGAGCCCCGGCGGCAAGCAGCGCATTCGCCACGTAGTTCATCGACGCGCTCCCGGTGATGCAGTGCACCAGCGGGGAAGCCCGACGAACGGCCTCGACGACTCCGGCGACGTCGGTCACCTCTCGGCCCGGCCCGCCACCGCGTCGACGTCCGCGTCCAGCTCGGCGGCCGACAGCCGTGGGCCGGCCGCGGTGCCCGCGAGGACTAGTACGGCCCCGAGGATGAGCAGCGCGGCAGGCCCCCCTTCGTGTCCCAGGACCCGCTCCAGGTCGGGCAGGTAGTAGGGATACAGAGCCGGCACCACGATGGAGAGCGAGTATGCCGTCCCGTAGGCTGTAGCCCGCACCACGGTTGGGAACCGCTCGGTCAGGTAGGCGCCCATCGGCCCGTACGCGCAGACGGTCAAAGCCTGCAAGGCGGCCACGCCCACCCCCGCTCCAAGGAGTCCTCCAGCCCCGCGGGTCACCCAGAGCCAGAGCGGTGCCCCGGCGACGAGCGCAGCGCTCGACCAGAGAACGAGGAGCCGCCTCCGTCCGAGGACCGTGGACAGGTGCCCCGTCAGCGCCATGACCAGGGCCTGGACGACCGCCGCGCCGCCCATGACGAGCGCCACGCCCGTGGGGCCGAGGTGCGTGTCCCCGGTCAGTCGCTGGGCCATCACGATGACCGCCATGTTGGTCATCAACCACAGCCCGCTCATGAGGAGGAACACCTGCCAGAACGCAGGCGCCCAGCGACCACCGAGCACGTCGCGCAGCCCTGGACGGTCGGCCCGGAGGCCGACGCGGGTGAAGGTGCCGGCGTCCACTACCCGCCGGGAGTAGTAGACCAGCATGAGCACGGACGCCAGCGCGCCAGCGGCGAACGGCAGCCGCCAGCCCCAGACGGCGTACTCCCCCCTGCCGAGGACGGTGAGCAGCCCGACCGTCACGAAGGCCACGCACGCCTGCGCCCACGGGGACATCGACATGACGAGCCCCGACACGAGGCCCCGGTGCCGGGGACGCGACCACTCCATGGCGAGCGGGATCGCGGACGTGTACTCGCCGGCGAGGAAGACCCCGCCGAGGAACCGCAGCATGATGACCAGCACCATGGTCCAGACCCCGAGCACCTGATGGGTCGGCAGCAGGGCGATGGCGCCGGTTGAGGCGGCGGTGCCGGCGATAGCCACCCGGGTCGTCCGCACGCGGCCGAGCGCGTCGGCGAGCGGACCGAAGATCATCGCCCCGACAGGTCGTCCGATGAGGGTGGCCATCACGACGTAGGCGACGCTGGACGCGACCGCCGACGGGCCGGCCAGAACGGGGAGGGCCGGACCAAGAGTGGTCACCGGCAGGAAGATGTGCATCTGGTCGACGAAGTTCCCGGCGACCCCGCCGCGCAGCGCGGCCCGCCTCGCCCTGGTCGTGCGGACGGCGGTCGTCCCGATCCGAGTGATGGCGGACGCCGGGACGCTCACGCCTCCTCCGACGCCGCGGCCACCGGGCTGACCCTGGAATGCACGTACAACTCCGAGCCCAGCGCCACGAACTGCTCGGACTTCTCCCGCATCCCGTCCAAGGCGTAGGTGTCGCGGATGTCCTGACTAATCCGCATGGAACAGAACTTCGGCCCGCACATCGAGCAGAAGTGCGCGGTCTTGGCAGGCTCCGCCGGAAGGGTTTCGTCGTGGAAGGCCTCCGCGGTCTCCGGGTCGAGCGCCAGCGCGAACTGATCGCGCCACCGGAACTCGAACCGCGCCTTGCTCATCGCGTCGTCCCTGTCCCGCGCCCCCGGGTGGCCCTTGGCCACATCGGCGGCGTGCGCGGCGATCTTGTAGGTGATGACGCCGGTCTTGACGTCGTCACGGTTGGGCAGGCCGAGGTGTTCCTTGGGGGTCACGTAGCAGAGCATCGCCGTCCCGTGCATCGCGATGACGGCCGCGCCGATCGCCGAGGTGATGTGGTCGTAGCCCGGCGCGATGTCGGTGACCAGCGGACCGAGTGTGTAGAACGGGGCGCCATGGCACCAGTCCTGCTCCAACTCGACGTTCTCAGCCACCAGGTTGAGCGGCACGTGACCGGGGCCCTCGACCATCACCTGGACGTCGTAGGCCCAGGCCCGTTCGGTGAGCTCCGCCAGCGTCCGCAGTTCCGACAACTGCGCCTCGTCGTTCGCGTCGGCGATGGACCCCGGACGCAACCCGTCGCCCAAGGAGAACGAGATGTCGTAGCGGGCGAAGATCTCGCACAAATCGTCGAAGTGCTCGTAGAGGAACGACTCCTGATGATGGGCCAGCATCCAGGCGGCCATGATCGAGCCGCCGCGGCTGACGATCCCGGTGACCCGGCGCGCGGTGAGGGCCACGTACCGCAGCAGGACGCCCGCGTGAATGGTCATGTAGTCCACGCCCTGCTCGGCCTGTTCGATGACGGTGTCGCGGAAGACCTCCCAGGTGAGCAGCTCGGCCCGGCCGTTGACCTTCTCCAGGGCCTGGTAGACCGGTACCGTGCCGATGGGCACCGGGCTGTTGCGCAAAATCCACTCCCTCGTGGTGTGGATGTCGTCTCCGGTGGACAGGTCCATCACGGTGTCGGCCCCCCATCGGGTGGCCCACGTCAGTTTCTCGACCTCCTCGGCGATGCTGCTCGTCACCGCCGAGTTGCCGATGTTCGCGTTGACCTTGGTGAGGAACGCACGTCCGATGATCATCGGCTCGCACTCGGGGTGGTTGATGTTCGCCGGGATGATCGCCCGCCCCGACGCCACTTCGCTCACGACCCGCTCAACCGGCATGTTCTCGCGTAGTGCCACGTAGCGCATCTCGGTGGTGGCGATCCCCTGGCGGGCGTAGTGCATCTGGGTCACGGTCGAGCCGGTACGTGACCGCAGGGGTGCGCGATGCTCTCCACGCCATGCCGCGGACGCCTCGCCCCGGCGCACCGCGGACGTACCATCGTCGGTGACGT
>DAIESZ010000328.1 GCA_027346035.1 Propionibacteriaceae bacterium | reverse complement strand
CGGCGTCCCCGCCGACCCGCCGCATGACCCTGCGCTAGAGCCCGAGAGGCTCGGTGCCGAAGACGTCCTCGGGACGGCCCCCGGTGCGGAACCAGTCGCCGCGCAGCAGCTCGCCCTCGAGCTGTCCCGGCTTCCATCCGGCGTAGCCCGCGAAGATGCGCAGTTCCGAGTAGGCCCCTTCGACCAGCTCCACGGGGGTGTCGAGGTGCAGCAGCCCGACGTCGTCGATCACCCGGCGCCACCCGGGCGGCTCCTCGTGCGGCTTGGTGAGCCGGGCCAGGCAGACCGCGCCGTTGGGCGATACCGGGCCGCCGGCGAACAGCCGCTGCGGCTGGCATACGAGGGAGGCCCACTGGGGCAGGACGTCCTCGAGCGAGCTGTCGGCGAACCTGTTGAGGACGACGCCGAGGCAGCCGTCGTCGTCGCAGTCGAGCAGGTAGATCACGGTCTCGCCGAACCAGTCACTGGCCAGCCCGGCTGACGCGAGCAGCAGCTCGCCGGGCCTCGGGGGATGCGCCAGAATCACCGGTCCAGTCTGTCATGGTCCACACATCAACCGGTCCACGAGGCCCGGTTCCCGGATTGACTAGGGAGAACTCACTCCCGGTGCTCGTGGCCGGCATCGGGGGTGCTCTTGGCCGGCATCCCGCGCCGCGGGCACCCGGGGAATAAACGGGGCTCCCGCGCGATTGCCCCCACGACAGCGTGACCCCGAGCGGAAGTGACAACGAGATGCCGAACCTCACCGTGATCATCGGATCGACCCGGCCGGGTCGTGCCGGACTGCCCATCGCCGAGTGGTTCGTCGAGCGTGCACGTCACCACGGCGGCTTCACGGTCGAGACGGCCGACCTGGCAGAGATCGACCTGCCACTGTTCGACGAGCCCAACAACCCGCGACTCGGCAAGTACAGCCACCAGCACACCCGCGACTGGAGCGCCCGCATCGATCGCGCCGACGTGATCGTGTTCGTCACCCCCGAGTACAACTACGGCTATCCCGCCCCGCTCAAGAACGCGATCGACTACCTCCACAACGAGTGGCGGGACAAGCCGGTGGGGTTCGTCTCCTACGGCGGCGTCGCCGCAGGCACGCGGGCAGTGCAGCAGCTCAAGCAGGTGGTGACGACCCTGAAGATGGTGCCGGTGGTCGAGAGCGTGAACATCCCGTTCCACGCGAGCTTCATCAAGGAGGGCAGGGTCGAAGCCAACGACGTGATGGTGCGGGCCGCCGACGCCATGCTCGACGAACTCCTGCGACTCGACTCGGCCCTGCGTCCGCTCCGTGAGGACGCCGCCTCGGCCGCGGCCTGACTCGGCCCCCCGACGGGGCCGGGCCGGGGACGGCCCGTGGCTGGTCACACCTCGAACGGCATGACGACCTCTGTGCGCCAGGTGCGGGGGTCGGGCTCGCGGACCGGATCGCTGAAGTAGACCTCCCACGGGTCCCCGGTGACCCGGCCACCCCGCCGGGCCACCCACTCGGCCAGCGCGGCGTACGCCGGTTCCATCTCGTCGTAGGGACCGACGAAGGTGAGCACGGCGGCGTGGCCGCCGGGCAGCGACGACGCCTCGACGGCTCCCGCAGGCGAGACGACAGTGGCGGTCGCGAAGCCCGCCTCCACGTCGAACCGGGCGGCCCCGGCTGGGTGGTATCGGGCGAAGGGCGGCCCGGAGGGAGCCATCCCCTGCTCCGCCAGGGTCCGGGCGACCGTTCCGATGGCCGGGCCGACGAACGTCCCCATGTCGGCGACCAGCACGCCGGCGCGCACGACGGCTGTCGGGGACGCCGCCAGCACCCGCTCCTCGATCTGGTAGGTCTTCATACCCGTCAGTATGAACGGCGCCGCCGACGGCCGCAGGAAACCTCAGTAAGGCCTTTGACAAGGGAAGACGCGGCTGATCTCGGCGCAGGCCCTTCCCCGGCGGCCATCACCCGCCGGCGGCCTCCGAGCCCAGCAGCTTCACCATGGTCCAGATGTTGTGGTGCCCGCTGCGGCTGTACTGCAGTTCGTCGAGCATGGCGTCGGCCAGCCAGAGGCCACGTCCGCTCTCGGCCAGGGGGTCGGAGGGTTCCCGCCCGGGCAGGTGCGAAAGGTCCGGGACCGCCTCGTCGTCGGTGGTGAGGTGCGCCTCCAGCCGGTCGCCGTGAACGGCCAGCCGGAACTCGTAGGCGACCTTCCCCTTCGGGCGCCCGTGCCGGATGACGTTGCCGTGGATCTCGATGACCGCCGTCTCGAACATCATCAGCGCCGTCTCGTCGACGTCCGGGAACTGCTCCCGCACGGTCTCGAGCAGGTCGTGCAGCTGGTCGAGCGATTCGGGGACGGCGAGCCCATCCATCCGGTACTCACCAGTCACGGCCGGCCTCCTCGACGGTATCTCGCGGACGCAGCACCCGGTCCAGGTTGGTGAGCCGCAGCACCGTGAGCACCTGCTCGTTGGCGCCGGCGATCCGCAGGTCGCCCTGCGCCTGCCGGGCCCGCTTGAGGCCGGCGACAAGGGCGCCGAGGCCGGAGGAGTCCATGAAGCTCACGCCGCTGAGGTCGACCACCACCCGCGGCCGGCCGGCGCCGATGAGTTCGTCGATGGCCGCCTTGAGCGCCGGGGCCGACACCATGTTGAGCCGGCCGGCCAGAGTCACCAGCCCGACGCCGTCGGCCAGTTCACGCGTGTCCATGTCCATGTCAGTCAGCCTTCTGTTCGTCGGTTTCGGGGGCGCGGAACGCGGCAGCCCGGAAGATGACGCTCATCACGAGCAGGTCGTAGGCGACCCAGGCCACGTTGACGAACGTCCCGATGGTGGAGGTGCTGGCACCCGTCCACAGGCGCAGCACGCCGATCGCGCAGGCGAGCACGAGGACGGCCACGGCGACGGTCTGGGGCAGGATCAGCCGCCAGGGGAACCCGCCCCGGGCCTGCCGCGTCTTGGGCGTGACGACGAAGCCGAGCGGCTTGCCGAACAGCACGTTGGCCGCGGCGGTGACGCAGGCGCGGATCCAGAGCGGGAACAGGGCCAGGCTGTACTGCTGCCCGCGCCAGGTCCTGATGCCGTAGCCCACGACGAGGAACAGCAGCTGGTTGAACAGCATGTACGGGATGAAGTGCTCGAGGAACTGCAGGCCGAACGCGTGCACCGGCAGTACGCCGAAGCAGAGGTACACGACGGGCGCGGCGATGTAGACGAGGGCGGCGAACCCCGAGAGGTAGCTCCACATGGTCGCGAAGTACATGAGCCGCTGGCCGACGCTCAGCCCGCGCTGCACGAGGGGGTTCTCGCGCAGCATCACCTGGATCGTGCCCTGAGCCCAGCGGAGCCGCTTCTGCAGCATGGTGCGAAGGTCCTCCGGCGCGAGGCCGTGGGCGAGGATCTCGTGGTGGTAGACCGAGCGCCAGCCGAGCGAGTGCAGCCGCATGCACGTGGCCATGTCCTCGGTGACCGAGACCGTCGCCAGCGGCATCATCGGCTGCGCCTCGTCGTCGCGGTCGACGTCGACGGCCGCGAGCAGCCCCCGCACCGACTCGATCGCCCAGAGGGGCGACCACTCGCGG
>DAIESZ010000279.1 GCA_027346035.1 Propionibacteriaceae bacterium | reverse complement strand
TGTCCTCGCGGGTGCGCTGGGTGAGGGTCTTGACACGGGTGCGCGACGCGAGCGACGAACTGGGTTCGTTGAAGCCGATGTGCCCGTTCGTGCCCACGCCGAGGATCTGGATGTCGACACCTCCCGCGTCGGCGATCGCCCGCTCGTAGTCGAGGCACGCCTGGTCGAGGTCGGAGGCCGTCCCGTCGGGCACATGCACCCGGTCGGGATCCATCCGAAGCGGTTCGATGACGTGCCGCCGGATCACGCTGTGGTAGCTCTGCGGATGGCCGGCCCCGAGCCCGACGTACTCGTCGAGCGCGAACGCGTGCGCGCGCGTCAGGTCGAGCCGGCCGGTCGCGACGAGGTCGGCCAGCGCGGCGTAGGTCGTCAGGGGGCTGGATCCGGTGGCCACTCCGAGCACGGACCCGGGGCCCCGGCGGGTGACGACCTCGGCGATCAGGGTGGCGGCGGTGCGTCCCACCCGCTCGTTGTCGTCACAGATCACGACTTCCACGTTCGGCTCCTGGGCTCGATGGTGTGTGCCACCACCCTGTCGTGTCGGGGGCGCACCGGGCGAGACCCGCGCAACCCCGGTGATCGTCCGGCCGTAGCAGGTGTTGCCGGGCCCACGCCGGGGAGCCGGCCACCGGGAGAACGCCCGACCTACCGTCGGCTCGCGGCCATGCGCTGCCCGGAGGTGGGATCGGTGGTGTCGGGCTCGATGCGGATGTGGTGTGTCCCCGCCTCGTGGGGCGCCAGGATGCTCACGCGGATCAGTGTCTCCCCCCACACATGAGAGAGCATCGGATCCTCCAGATGTCGGCGCTCGATGGTGAGCTGACTGCCGGGGAATGTCACCACCAGCGGCGTGGTGCCCTCCGGGCCCGTGACCCTGAGCGTGCCATCCCCGAGCTCGTCGACCCGGCCCGCCACGATCAGCCGGATCACGTGGGCGGCCGGGTCGAACCCATCCACGGACCAGAGGTCGTCGATCTCGACGGCCGGACGCTCGCGCCGGAGGGTCGCGGTACGGGTCCACATGCGTGGCTCCGAGTCGTAGGCTCCCGCGAGGTTGGCGGTGAGCGATGTGGGTTCGGCCGGCTCACGAGCGAGAGTCACCGCGACGTCGCTGGCCGTCCACTCGGCGCCCGGTTGTTGGGGTCGGCCGTGCACGGCGGGCACGTTGTGCCATTCGCTGGTGAGCGCCCAGTTCTGGTAGCGGTCGGGTCCGAACGTCAGGGCCGTGTACGTCGTGCGACCGGGGTCGACGATCACCGGGACGCCGTCGACCGCCACGATGAAGCCGCCCACGTCGTTGTGGTTGTGATGCTCGCCGTTGTGCCCCGCCTTGGCGGCCAGGGTCAGCCCGGTTGCCGTCCCGGCACGCTCGCGGGCGACGAGCGTCTGGATGGAGCCGAGCCACACATCGCGATCGAGGGTGACCGTCACTCGGGGGTCGCGAAGCCAGGTGTCGTCGCAGAGATGGGCGACGAGGCGACCCAGTCCGAGCCCGGCCCTCGGCCGGGCGGACCGGTGAGCCACCGCGAAACCGGCAGCCTCCGCATTGTCGAGTCGGGTCGCTGTCCGGTAGAGCGAGTGCCAGGGGAGTGGGTCGCTGACTCGTGCCGGACCGTCGGCGGAGTTCACGACCCAGTCGGACTCGATGTGGCCACTCGCGTCGATTGAGGCCGGTCCGATGACCAGCGATCGGGGGAAGTCGACGGTTGCGCGCAGGGATGGGTATTCGGCGATGAGGTCGACGGCGCCCCCGGTCAGTCGTCGGAGCAGCTCGGACGCTTCCAGCGCCCGAAGGGCCCCGACCCACCAGTAGCTGTAGCCTTCGTCGACAGCCCCGTCGGCCGGGAGCCCGTTGACGAAGTTGCGCAACCCTTCGCGGGCCAGCGTGACCACCTGGGTGCGGCTGGGGCCGGCGAGCAGCGCGGTGGCGGCGACCAGAATGTTCGAGTGGATCCAGGGATTCCAGTTGTCGGCGCCGTCCGGTGACCCGAGCCACGGCCAGTCGCGCCGCTCGATCAACGGCTCGAAGGCTCGCAGCCGAGCTTCGCGGCGGATGCGGCCACGCAGTCCGGGGGCGTACTGGTCGAGTTCCCGGCCCAGGAGGTGATCGACCACGGCGAGCTGGGCCACCGCCTCGCCCGCACCGAGATCGAGGAAGGGCCGGTCGGTGTCAGGGAGATGCTGGCCCGGGTTCCCGCCGTGATCGTCGTGCGCCGGCCAGCACCACGTGCTCTGCTCGCACCAGGCCCACAGTCCGTCGATGACGTCGTCGATGTAGCGGGGCTCGAGGGTTCGCGCAGCGGCGATGGTTGCCCGGGTGAGACGGTCTCGGCGGGCCCAGATCCGTTGCTCGTAGCTGTGCCGGTCGCCGGTGCGGTGGTAGAGCAGCTGTTCGCTGGCCGGGAGTGTCGGCCACGGCTCGCCGAGGCACGCGCACGCCTCCCGCACGATGGGGTCGACGAGGGTGGCTGGGATCGCCTCCCAGGCGGCCCGGTCGGTGGCGGCTGGGACGCCGAGGAGCTCGCTCGTCGTGGGGATCCCGCGAACCTCGCTCGTCGTGGGGGACGCAGAGGAGCTCGCTCGTCGTGGGGATCCCGCGAACCTCGTTCGTCGTGGGGGACAGGGCCTGCTGGGTGTCGTCCGTCACGTTCTTCACCTTGTCACGGACGAGGTCTCCGGATCTGCAGGCGACAGGTGCTCGGCCACGTCGCCACGGACGGAACTCGCCCGGTCGACTGCCGATCCGGAGGATTCCAGAGGGCGCCGAACGCTGGCGCGTTCGGGTTCGTCCGCATCCGCCACCTGGCCTCCTGGTTGTGAATATTCGGTTGGGTGGTTCCAGGGCGCCCGCCTCTGTCTGGACGTGTCGCATGCTCCGCCATCGGCATCGGTCTGTTGCCCCTCGCGTTCATGGACGATGTGTCTCGGCCCGTTCGAGTGACTCTGATTGCCTCGGCGCTGTGCCTGGTGCTCCGGTCGTTCCGATTGCGGGTTGAGCTCGGACAGGACCGCATCATCATTCGCGGGCTGCTCTGGGCCGCTCGCGTCTGGTGGGGGGATGTCGAACGGATCCTCGGCGGCGTCCTCGTGTCGCGTGGGGCACTCGGAAGCCTCCATCCCATCTGCTTCCTCATGCTGGGCGGCCGAGAGTTCGATTTCGCTCGGAGGGACATTCTCCAGCGGCGCGCACTCGTCGAAAGCTGGGTCAGGAAATCCGCCAGCTGACCATCCGGGAGGCGACAAGGGGAGGAGGACGGACGAGGTCTCCGGATCTGCAGGCGACAGGTGCCCGGGATGGTCACGGCTGCGGAAAGTCGCCGACTTGCCTGCAGATCGGGCGGAAGTCGCCCCGTCGCCTGCCGATCCGGAGGTCTCCGGGGGCGGTCACCAGCCCCGGGCGGGGGCGGTCACCAGCCCCGGGCGCGCCACTCGGCGAGGTGGGGACGCTCGGCCGCCACGGTCGTCGAGTCGCCGTGTCCGGGGTGGATGTGAGCGTCCGGGTACGCCTCGAACAGGCGCTGCTCGACGTCGTCGACGAGCCGGGCGAAGTCCTCGCCGGAGTTGTGAGTGTTGCCGACGCCGCCGGGAAACAGGGAGTCGCCGGTGAGGATGTGGACCGCTCCGGTGTCCGGGCAGGTGTACTCGAGGGCGATGCCGCCGGGTGTGTGCCCGCGCAGTCCGATCACCCGCAGCCGTGACTCGCCGAGGTCGATGGTGTCGCCCTGGGTGAGCCGGAGCACGGGCGTGACGGGGAGCGCGTCGGCGTCCCCGTCGCCCGCGGCGGTGACGACGCCCGGCCGTGCCGACATCCGCGGGAGCGCGCCCACATGATCGTGGTGCCGGTGCGTCGTGACGATCAGGTCGAGGCGTCCGCTGCCCTCGTCGACGAGCCGATCGAGCCGGTCGGGGTCGGCCGCGGCGTCCACGAGGCACTGGCGGCCGGTGGCGACGTCGGTGAGCAGGTAGGCGTTGTTGTCCATCGGACCGACCGACGCCTTGCGCAGGTGCAGTCGCGGCATGGTGATGCGCACCGAGGGTCCGCCGGGGGTCACGTGGAAAGCGTCCATGCGGACATTCCACCACGGGCCGCCCAAGGGTCGGTCCGTGGTGGAACGTCGAGGCCCGCTACTCGGCGAGTTCGGCCAGCGCCGCCGCGAGCTGAGCCCTGTCGAGGCTCATGCCGAAGGCGGCCAGGGCGCTCATCGGGAAGTTGCCGATCACCGCGATCATCTCGGGGTCGGCCAGGATCGCCACCGTTCCGTGGCGCCCGGACCGGAGGATCTCACCGCCGCGGGGGTCGGCCAACCACTCCTGCAGGGTCGACTCGGCGCCCAGCGGGGCGGCCACCGGCGGGGCGTCGACGGTGATCGACGCGGACGCCGCGATCGTACGGGAGTCGTGGGCGGCTTCGATGACGAACTCGCCGGCCTCGACAACCCACCGGTCGAGCAGGTCGGACCAGTAGGAGAACGCCCGCTGATCGAGTTGGACGGTGACGGTCTCGCTCGCGCCCGGCCGCAGGTCGACCCGGGCGAAGCCCTTGAGTTCGCGGACCGGTCGGCTCGCGGTCGACTCGGGGTCGCGGACGTAGATCTGCACGACGTCGGCGCCGGCGGCGTCGCCGGTGTTGGTGACCGTCACCGCGACCGCGGCGCTCAGCGTCCCGTCGGCGACCGACCCGGTTACCGACACCTGCAGGTCGTGGTAGTCGAACGTGGTGTACGACAGCCCGTAGCCGAACGGAAACGCGACCTCGCGGTCGGCCTTGTCATAGCCGCGGTAGCCGATGTGGACACCCTCGCCGTAGGCCGCGTGGCCGGAGTCGCCGGGGAAGTTGAGGTGCGACGGGTTGTCCTCGAGTCGCAACGGGAACGTCTCGGCGAGGTGACCCGACGGGTTGACGGCACCGGTCAACACGTCGACGATCGCCGATCCGGACGCCTGCCCTCCGAGCCAGCCCTCGACGAGGCCCTTGACGTGCGGCGTCACCTGCCCGAGCTCGATGGTGGAGCCGTTGGCCAGCACGACGACGAGGTTCGGGTTGGCCGCGGTGAGGCGTGCCAGCAGGTCGAGCTGGCTCTCGGGCAGGCGCATGTGGGTGCGGTCGAAGCCCTCCGACTCGTAGCTGCCCGGCAGGCCGAGGAACGCGAGCACG
>DAIESZ010000256.1 GCA_027346035.1 Propionibacteriaceae bacterium | reverse complement strand
TTCCACCACGGCACCCAGCGGGTGCGCTCACGGCCGAGTTCGTCGGTCCAGGTCTCGGTGTGACCGCCGAAGTGGACCTGGACGGCCGACTCGGGGTGGGCGAACTCCCATGGGCTGCCGAGCTTGAGCCAGTTGTCGGGCTGCTCCACCTGCGCGCCGTCGACGAACGTCTGCCGGAAGATGCCGTACTCGTAGCGGATGCCGTAGCCGATTGAGGGAACGTTCATCGTGGCCAGCGAGTCGATGAAGCAGGCGGCGAGGCGTCCGAGCCCGCCGTTGCCAAGACCCGGCTCGACCTCGACGTTGGCGAGTTCGGTGATGTCGAGTCCGCACCCGGCCATCGCATCACGCGCGATGTCGGACAGGTCGGCGGCCAGCAGGGCGTTGCTCAGCTGGCGTCCGAGCAGATACTCGGCCGACAGGTAGCCGATCGTCTTCGCCTTGGCCTGGCGCTGCTTGCGGGTGGTCTCGAGCCAGCGGGCCATGAGGTAGCCCCGGACCGTGCGGGCCAGCGCGAGGTATTGGTCGTTCAAACTGGACCGGGACAACGCGACACCCTGATGGGTGTTGAGGTTGTGGAGGAATTCCTTGACGAACCCGTCGACGGTGTAGGGCGGTGTGGTGACCGGCGCCTTCGCGAACGGGTGGGTCATCGGGAAGCCGGTGCCGAGACGCTGAGCGTGATATTGCTCGTTGTCAGTGGCAGCGGCCCGACGTTGATCGTGTTCGTGCCCAAGAGACATGCGGGCAAACTTACTAGAGCAGCGCCGGCCCGCGCGCGGCCGGCAGACCCACCCCACAGGGTGGACACCGGCCGGGTGGGTTTGACGGCCGCGCCCCTCCCCCGCAGTGACAGGCGACGAGGCCCGCCCGCCGACCCGAGCAGCACTTCACCCCACCGACGCGGTGTGGCAGGCTGACCCGATGGGGCGGGTGACGCTGGGGCGACGGGTGACGACCTACGATACGGACGCCGGCACGGCGACACCGCGCCCGGATCAGCTCAGCGTTGAGGAACCGCTGGAGATCCGCATCCACGGCGAGCCGCTCACCGTCACCATGCGCACGCCCGGGCACGACATCGAACTCGTGCATGGATTCCTGTTCTCCGAGGGGCTGGTGCGCGCGGCGGGTGACATCTCGCTGGCACGCTACTGCGCCGGATCGGTGCTGCTCGACGACACCGGCGTCCCCCAGAACACCTACAACGTCGTCGACGTGACCCTCGCCCCGGGCGTGCGCCCACCGTCGGAGACGGCTCGTCGCGCGTTCCTCACATCCTCGGCGTGCGGCGTGTGCGGCACCGCCAGCATCGAGCAGCTGCGCCGGCGCACCCAGTTCGACGTGGGATCGGACGCGACCGTGGTGACCGCCCGGACAGTGGCGGGGCTGCCCGCCGCGCTGCGCGAGCATCAACGCGCCTTCGACCGCACCGGTGGAGTGCATGCGGCCGGCCTGTTCAGCGCCGCCGGCGAACCACTCGTCGTCCGCGAGGACGTCGGCCGGCACAACGCGGTCGACAAGGTCGTGGGCTGGGCGATGATGAACGCCCGGCTGCCGCTCGTCGGGTGCGTGCTCATGGTGTCGGGCCGCGCGTCGTTCGAACTCGTGCAGAAGTCGGTGATGGCCGGGATCCCCTGCCTGGCCGCCGTGTCGGCGCCCTCGTCGCTCGCGGTCGAGTGCGCCGAGGACGCCGGCTCGACGCTGATCGGCTTCGTCAGGGGCTCCCGGCTCAACGTCTACACGGGGGCGCACCGGGTGGTGGCCTGACCGAGTCACGCGGGCCGACCGCACCGGGAGACGGGAACGTCCCCGCGTCCGGCGGGTCGATTCAGCCCTCGGCCTCGGCGAGGTCGGCCAGCCGGACCACCGAGGCCAGCAGCCGCTCGCTCGTGGTCGCCCGGGCGCGGGCGAGGCGCATCTCGTTCTCGTCGGTGAGCCTCGACCAGTCGTAGCTGTGCGTCACCACCGTGTGGCCGTCGTCGAGCGGAACGAGCTCCCAGCGCCATACCTGGCCGAACGGCTCCCCGCCGGGCTCGGCCGGCATCCACGCGAAGCGGCGCCCCTCGGTGAACTCGACCACGTGGTTCTCACGCACCGCGCCGTTGGCGTTGTGCATGCTGAACACCTCGCCCGCCGCGCGCACCCGCTGGCCCGGGTCGGCGTGGCCGAGGTTGTCGTTGCCGTCCCACCGGGGCTGCTGGGCGGGGTCGGCGATGAGTTCGAAGATCCGGGCCGCGGGCGCGGCGACGGTGCGGCTGGCGCTCACCAGCCGGGGAAACGTGTCGTCGGTCATGGCGCCATCCAAGCACGCGCGCGCAAACCCCCCGGGGTTGTCCGCGGAGCCCGGCCGCCCGGGCAGGACATCCGGCGTCCTCGATGGCGACGCCGGGCTGAGCCGGACATAGTGTGGGCCATGGCTCGCTTCGTCATCGACCCCCCGGTGCTGCTGCGGATCGCGCGCGACGCGATGCCCGTGGACCCTGCGCACCACCTCGTGGCTCCCAACCCGGTGAGGTCGGAGGCACTCGCCCTGCTGTTGGGTGAGGTGATGGCCGGCCGCGTCGACGACCGGGAGGCTGAGAAGCTGCACGCGAGGATGACCGGACTGAAGATCCGGCTGTGGGGTGACCGCGTGTCCCGGGCGACGGCCTGGCGCCTCGCCCGCGAGCGCGGCTGGCCCGACCTGCACGACGCCGAATACCTCGCGATCACCCGGCTGCAGGGCGACGCCCTCATCGCGCTCGAGCCGGGCCTGATCCGCAGGGCGACCGGAATCGTCTCGCTGGCGGGGATCGACGCCCTGCTGACCCGCGACGTCTGAGGCCGGCTCGCCCCGTTTCGGCCACCCTCCCACCCCCGGGGAGGAGTTCCGCGACTAGAGTCGCCGGGTGCGCAGGTTCTGGACGGTCATCGTGCCGCAGTGGGCGG
>DAIESZ010000248.1 GCA_027346035.1 Propionibacteriaceae bacterium | reverse complement strand
GCGCCTCCAGGAACCAGGCGTGTCGGTTCGACGTGTGGTTCGGCACGAGGTCGACGATCACCCCGATGCCCGCGGAGTGCAGGGTGGTGACCATCTGATCGAACTCGGCGAGCGATCCGAGCCGTGGGTCGACGTCGCGGTAGTCGTCGACGTCGTAGCCCCCGTCGGCGAGCTGCGACGGATAGAACGGCGACAGCCAGACGGCGTCGACGCCGAGCTCCCGGAGGTACCCGACCCGGCTGGTCACGCCGGGGATATCCCCCAGCCCGTCGCCGTGGGCGTCGGCGAAACTCCGGGGGTAGATCTGGTAGACGACGGCGTCGCGCCACCACTGTGGCCTGGCGAGTCGGGGATGGATCACCGGGACATTATTCCGATTCCCCCGGTGTCCGGCGAACCGGCCGCGCGGTCACCCCTTGGGGGGGAGGGGCGCCGATCTCCTCGTGCCTCCGCGACGGGTCGGCGTAGGCTCCAGGAAACAGTTAGGGGACCGTATGGACCGTCTGCGTGACGGCTACATGCTGGCCGGGCGCTATCGCGTCGCCTCCCGAATCGCCTCGGGCGGTATGGGTGAAGTGTGGTCGGGCACCGACCTCGGCACCGGCGACGGCGTGGCCATCAAGATCATGCATCCACACACCGCCGAGGAGCAGATCTTCGCCGTGCGCTTCCGCGAGGAGGCGCGGATGGCGGGTGAGCTCGGTCATCCCAACATCGTCGGGGTCGTCGACTCCGGCGAGCACGACGGGCTGGCCTTCATGGTGATGGAACTCGTTCCCGGCACCACTGTCGCCAGGCTCGTCGCCGCGACCGGACCGCAGCGCCCGTCCCTGGTGTGGTCGGTGATGGCGCAGGTGGCGGCCGGGCTGGCCGTGGCCCACGACCACGGCATCGTGCACCGTGACGTCAAGCCGAGCAACATCCTCCTCACGCCCGAGGGCGTGGCCAAGCTCGGCGACTTCGGCATCGCCCACGCCACCGACGCCGTGGTCGAGACCCGGATGGGAGAGATCCTCGGGACGCCGCACTACCTCAGCCCCGAGCAGGCCGAGGGCAAACGCGCCACCGCGCTCAGCGACATCTACGCGCTAGGCGTCGTGGCGCACGAGATGCTCACCGGGCGCAAGCCCTTCGCCCGCGACACCCCCATCGCCACGGCGCTGGCCCATCTCATGGCACCGCCGCCCGACCTGCCCGACCGCGTGCCGCAGGAACTCGCCGTGATCGTCCTGTCGTGCCTCGCGAAGGAACCCCAGGACCGTCCGGCGTCCGCCGCGGTTCTCCGGGACGCCGTGCGCGCCGCGGTCGCCACCGTTGGTCTCGATCCGCACCCGAGGCCGCTCATTCCCGCGGACTCCCTGCTGGCCTCCGCTTGAGTCATATACCCCCTCGGGTATAGTGGCCCAGTTGGGACGCCCGGTGTCCCTCCCAGCAGCGATCCAGGAGGAGTTCATATGTGCCACGCGGTCAGGTGCAAGGTCTGCGGCAAGACGACGTGGGCCGGATGTGGGCAGCACATCTCGATGGTCAAGGCGTCCGTGCCCAAGAACCAGTGGTGCAACGGCAAGCACACCGCCGACGAGATCGCGGCGGCCAAGGCGGCCAACAGCGGATTCTTCAGCAAGCTCTTCGGTCGCTGAGCGACCACCCCGCGGCGGCGGCGTCGGGACCGGTTCCCGGACGCCGCCGTCCTGCGTGTGCGGACCCCACCCGTGCGGACGCCGTCACAACCCCGGTGGCCGGCTCACCTGCCGCCCGCGGCCGGACCCTCGCGAAGCATGAGCAGGGGGCGCGCCACCCGCCGGGGCAGCCCCGCCACCGTGACCTCCCACGACGACTCCAGCAGGTCCAGCGCGAGGCCCCTCACGGCTCGGGGGTCGCTGAGCCGCAGCGAGATCCAGTGCCGCTTGTTCATGTGATAGGCGGGGACGATCCAGTCGTGTTCCCCGACGAGGGCGGCGTTGAGGTCGGGGTCGCCCTTGAGATTCACCAGCACCTCACCGCGCCGATCCGGAATCACCATCGCGAACCACCGGTCGGCCACCCACAGGATCAGACAGCCCCACGCCTCCCGGTGCTCGATCCGGACGCCGGGAAGCTCGGCCGCCGCTGACAGCAGCCAGTCGAACCCCGTGGCGTCCGGCATCGTCGGCTCAGTGCCAACTGCCGCGCCAGCGGGCCGGCGTCCACGGCGCATCGGAGGCGGCGACGCCCAGCTCGTGTGCCGCGCGGAGCGGCCAGTTCGTGTCGCGCAGCGCCTGACGCGCCAGCAGCACGACGTCGGCACGGCCCTGCTCGAGGATCTCCTCGGCCTGGCCCGATTCGGTGATCATGCCGACCGCCGCGGTGGCGATGCCGGCACCGCGGCGGACGCCCTCGGAGAACGGCACCTGGTAACCCGGACCGGCGGGGATGCTCGCCTGGGCGACGCCGCCGCTCGACACGTCGATGAGGTCGACACCCAGCAGCTTCAGCTCGGCGGCGAGGCGTACCGAGTCGTCGAGCTGCCAGCCGTCGTCGCGCCAGTCGACCGCGGACAGCCGTACGAACACCGGTAGCTCGTCGGGCCAGGCGGCGCGGATCGCCCGGGCCACCTCGCGGACGAGGCGGGTCCGGCCGTCGAAGTCGCCACCCCAGCGGTCGGTGCGGTTGTTCGACAGCGGGGAATAGAACTGGTGCAGCAGGTAGCCGTGGGCGGCGTGCACCTCGACCGCGTCGAACCCGGCGTCACGGGCGCGCCGGGCGGCGGCGGCGAAGGCATCGATGACGCCCTCGATCTCCTCGTCGCTGAGGGCGTGCACGCTGTGGGCCGACTCGACGCCGTCGCCGGGCCTGTCGGTGGGGCCCACCACCTGCCAACCGCCCGCGGACGCCGGCACGATGCCGGGCGTCTCGGCCGGCCACCAGCGGACGGTGCTCGCCTTGCGGCCGGCGTGGGCCAACTGCACGCCCATCGCGGTGGCGTGCATGTGGGCGAAGTCGGTGATCCGTCGCCAGGCCCTCACCTGGTCGTCGTTCCACAGGCCGGTGTCCTCGGGGCTGATCCGGCCCTCGGGCGTGACCGCGGTGGCCTCGGTCATCACCAGCCCGAAGCCCCCGACCGCGAGGCTTCCGTAGTGCACGACGTGCCAGTCGTTGGGGACCCCGTCACGGGCGTCGACGGCGTACTGGCACATCGGTGACACCCACGCGCGGTTGCGCACGGTGAGCCGGCGCAGGGTGATGGGCTGGAACAGCAGGGGCAGGTCGGAACGTGTTGTCGTCACAGCCGAACACCTTAGTCACCTGCTCCGAGGCGCCGAACCAGTGCCCCGGAGCAGCCATCACCCTGCGCCGTCATCGGCTCACCAGGCGTACGCCTCGGGGGCCTCTCCGCCCGGTCCGGGGAAGATCTCGTCGAGCTTCGCCAGCGCAGCGTCGTCGAGGGTGATGTCGAGCGCGCGCAGGGCGCCCTCGAACTGCTCCATCGTGCGGGGGCCGATGATCGGGCCGGTGACGCCCGGCTGGTGCAGCAGCCAGGCCAGCGCGACGTCGCCGGGCTCCTGGCCCCGGTCGGCGCAGAAGTCCTCCCAGCGCTGCAGTTGGTCCTTCATCGACTCGACCCGCTGGCGGGTGCGTTCGTCGTAGCGGCGCTCGCCGGCGCGGTCCTTGGCCAGCACGCCACCCAGCAGGCCACCGGCGAGCGGCGACCACGGGATGACGCCGAGCCCGTAGTGACGTGATGCCGGCAGCACCTCGAGCTCGATCTGGCGGGCGGCGAGGTTGTACAGCGACTGCTCGCTCACCAATCCGAGCGAGTGGCGGGCCCTGGCGGCCTCGCACGCGGCGGCGATGTGCCAGCCGCCGAAGTTCGACGAGCCGACGTACAGGATCTTGCCCTGTGCAACGAGGGTGTCCATCGCCTGCCACAGCTCGTCCCACGGCGTCTGCCGGTCGATGTGGTGCATCTGGTACAGGTCGATGTGGTCGGTCTGCAGCCGCTTCAGCGACGCGTCGACGGCACGGCGGATGTTGAGCGCCGACAGCTTCGAGTCGTTGGGCCGGTCGGACATGTTGCCGTAGACCTTGGTGGCGAGCACGACCTCGTCGCGGCGTCCGCTCTGCTGGAACCAGCGTCCGACGATCTCCTCGGTCCAGCCGCGGTGCTCGACGCCACCGTAGACGTTGGCGGTGTCGAAGAAGTTGACGCCCTCATCGAGGGCACGGCTCATGATCGCGCCGGCGTCGGCCTCCTGCGTGTGGGGTCCGAAGTTCATGGTTCCCAACACCAGCCGCGAAACCGTCAGGCCGGTGCGGCCCAGGTGCGTGTACTGCATGGTTGTCCTTTCCGGATGGTCGGTTTCCTCGATCCTCCCGCTGCCCGGGGGGTGGTGTCCACACCCTGACAGGGAACCCCTGGCCGGCGCGTCACCCGCGCTCGTCGTGCCGGGTGACATGCTGCAGCGCCGCGTACAGGGTGGGTTCTCCGAAGTGGAAGCCGCTGGCGAGCAGCTTGCCCACCCCGACCCTCTGGTCGGTGTCGATGAGCTGGTCCTTCCCCTCGGCTCCGAGCACGAGAGCCGGCCCGAAGCCCGGAGTCCTCAGCAGCGCCGGACGCCGCAGCGCCCGGCCGAGGCCCCGGGCGAACTCGCCGGCCGGCACCGGCTCGGGGGCCACCGCGTTGACCGGCCCGCTCAGCTCACTGGTGAACAGGGCGTGCACGTAGGCGCGGGCCATGTCGTCGAGGGTGATCCAGCTCATCCAGGCGCGGGGGTCGGTCAGCGGGCCGCCCGCCCCGGCGAGGAACAGCGGCAACATCGGCAGCAGCGCCCCTCCGCCCTCGCTGAGCACGATGCCGGTGCGCAGGAACACGGTCCGCCCGTCGGCCGCATCGGCGGCGGCTTCCCAGGCGCGCACCACCTCGGCGAGGAACCCGTCGCCGGGGGCCGATTCCTCGTCGAGCAGTTCTCCCGGGCGCCGGGCGCCGTAGACGCCGATCCCCGAGGCCTGCACCAGCACCTGCCGGCGTCCGCACCTTTCGATGGCGTCGGCGATGGTGCGGGTGCCGTCGACCCGAGAGCCGAGGATCCGCCGCTTCTTCGCGGCGGTGAACCTCCCGCCGATGCTCTCGCCCGCCAGGTGCACGACCGCCTCCGCGGCGGCGATCGCGTCCGCGTCGATCGCGCCGTCCTCGGGAGCCCACCTGGCCTCGTCGCCCGAGCGCGGTTCGTGGCGCACCAGCCGGGTCACCCGGTGGCCGCCGGTGGTGAGCAGCGCGACGACCTGGGTGCCGATGAGTCCGGACGCCCGGCTCACCAGCACCTGGGTGGGCAACGCGCCCAGCCGGGCGTGCAGGGCGAGATCCTCGCGCAGTTGGTGCTCGCGGAACGCGAACAGTCTCCGCAACTCGTGGGTGGCGACCGTCTCGTCGAGGCCGGTGGGCATCGGCGGCAGTTCCCAGTGCACCCGGTCGGTGATCGTGGTGCCCCCGTCGGGGGCGTCGGCGAAGTGGTGCTCGTGCCGCCAGCTGCGGAAGGGGCCACTCACCTGTTCGTCGACGAACAGCCGCCCGTCGTCGAACTCGACGTGACGCACCCGCCACGAGGCGCCCACGCGGGGCACCGGACGCGGTATCAGGCCGGTGAGCATCGGGTGCGAGATGCGGAGCAGCAGCTCCGATCCGGGGTTGATGCCGTCGGTCGGTCCCTCGAGCAGGGTGGCCATGCCGGGCGGGGTGAGCCGGGTGAACCCCCCTGGTCGCGTGTGCCACCGGAAGACCTCATCGCGCGGGTGGGGGTAGTGGCTGACGTGCTCGAAGATCGGCATGGGCGGCCCTTTCGCTCGTGCGGGTGAACCTGGATGACCAGGGGTCACAGACAACAACACCCGAACGGTGTCATGTCATGTCACCTCAGCGACGAGGGTCGACGAGCGTGATGCCCGCCGTGGAGGCCGTGTCGAGCGTCGGCAGCAGCGTGCCGGCGTCCGCAAGGCCCACGACGCGCTCGACGAGGCGGTCGGGACGCAGCCGTCCCTGCACGATCAGGTCGAGCATGCCGGGGTAGTCGGCGGCGGCCATCCCGTGGCTGCCGAGCACGTCGAGCTCCCAGGCGATCACCCGGTGCATCGGCACCCGGGGATGTCCCGGGACCGGGGGCAGCAGCCCGATCTGCACGTGCCGCCCGCGCCGTCGCAGGCTGAGGATCGAGGTTGCGCAGGTCTGCTCGGTGCCGACCGCGTCGACGGCCACGTGGGCGCCGCCACCGGTGAGGCGCGCCACCTCGACCGCCGGATCGGAGTCCGGTGCGGCGAGGATCGCGTGGGCGGCGCCGAGGGACGCGGCGAGTTCGAGGGAGGCGGGGTTGCGGTCGACCGCGACGACGGTGGCGCCGAGCGCGACGCCGATCTGCACGCAGCTGAGGCCGACGCCGCCGGCCCCCACCACGGCGAGGGTCTCGCCGGGCCGCAGCAGGGCTCGCGCGGTGAGCGCCCGGTAGGCGGTGGCGAACCGGCAGCCGAGGCTCGCGGCCGTTTCGAAGCTCACGGCGTCGGGGATCGCCACGAGGTTGGCGTCGGCCGCGTGCAGGACGACGAGTTCGGCGAACGAGCCCCAGTGGGTGAACCCGGGCTGCTGCTGGTTCGGGCACACCTGGGCGTCGCCGGCGAGGCACCATTCGCAGTGTCCGCACCCGCACACGAACGGCACCGTCACCCTGTCGCCGATCGACCACCGGGTGACTCCGGCGCCGACCGCGGCCACGACGCCCGACAACTCGTGTCCGGGGACGTGGGGGAGGGCGATCTCGTCGTGCCCGGC
>DAIESZ010000235.1 GCA_027346035.1 Propionibacteriaceae bacterium | reverse complement strand
CGACATGGCGCGATGCCCGGATGAGCACGGCCAGGGCCCACCACCCCACGGCCAGGGCCACGAGTCCGGGCGCCCACCAGAGCACCTCGCGGGCCGAATCGGTACTCGCAGCGGCGAGCGCGATCGCCACCAACGCGGCATCGCAGATGAGCGCGGCCGGCATCGACCGCCGAGCGACCAGCCCGACCAGCGCACCCATCCCGAGCGTCACCACGATCGCCCCGACGACCAGGACCGCCTTGTCCGCGGTGCCGAAAGTGCTGACCGCCCAGTCCTTGACCGGGCCGGGAGTCAGATCGATGGCCCGCGTGGCGACCGCCACCACAGGCGATGACGAGGGTGCAACCAGGGCGACGAGATGCCCGGCCCCCAGTCCCGCGCCCGTCGCGAGGACGCCGCTCAGCGCGGCGCGGCCCCGCGGGACCACTTCGGCACGCCCTGTCACCATCGCTCACCGTCACTGGATCGCATTTTCGTCGAGACTACCTCGGCCCCCTTGGCTTCGACGATCGCCCGTTCAGGGCGCGTCTCGAGCCTCCGGTGAATCGTCCCGCGTCTCGTTCGGTTCGTGAAGCCGGGGTTGGGACACGATGGACGGGAAGCATTCACCGAAGCCAAGCGCTCGGCCCCGGCGTCACGCGGGCCGCGACGCATGCACCTCAGCGGGGCTTGAGGACCCCCGCCGACCGCGCACTGCCGGCGGGCCGGTGCGGCGCCGGGACGCCGCTGGGTTCCGGGGGCATCGGGTGCGCCCCGGGCCCACCCGCCGAGGCGTCGCGTTCCTCCTCGGTGTAGCCGACGTCGGCCGCCGGGGCGCCGGACGCCCGGGCGGCGCGCACCCGTCCGACCATCGCCGAGGTGGCGGCTATCGCGCGCCCGGACGCTGCCCGGGCATAGGTCACCGAGCGGTTCGCCGGGACGCCGAGGCCGGTCCCGACCTCGATCGCGTCCTGGTCGGCACCTATGTACAGGAACTCCCAGCTGTAGGTGCTGGTCTGGTGCTGGATCAGGGCTCGGATCGCCGGGTGCGTCCACTCCTGCGAGGCGTTCTCATAGCCGTCGGTCATGATCCCGACGATGACGGTGCCGGGACGTTCGGCCTCGAGCATCGAGGCGAGGTGCGCCCCGGCCTCGGTGACGAGTCGGCCGATGGCGTCCAGCAGAGCGGTGCGACCCCGCGGCCGCAGGTCGAGGCCCGGCACGTCGGCGATCGGCAGATCGCGGTAGACGACCTCGTACCGGTCGTCGAACTGGGCGAGGGTGACCCGGCAGTCGCCGGGCTGGCGGCGCTGGTCGGCGATGAACGCGTTGAAGCCGCCGATCGTGTCGTCGCGGATGGACTGCATCGACCCGGAACGGTCGAGCAGGAAGTACAGGTGGGTGAGGTTCGGGTTGGTCATCGGGTCTCCTGGATGTGATCAGGTCGCGCGTCGGCGTCGGAACCTGAGTGGTGCGGCCGACTGGTCGGGTTGGGGTGCGGGGCGCCCGAGTTCGGCGTCATAGCGGGCCCGTTCGACCGAAGCCCGCGTCACACGGCCCTCGGGGCTCGCGTAGGGCATCAGCCGCGACGTGCGCGCGAGTCGGGGGCCGACCGCGTTCTCGGACAGGTTGGCCAGCTGGCCGGCCTGCCGCAGTGACGTGCCCTCCTCGAGGACGGCCGCCGCCATCGCCTCGTCGACCGCTTGGGTGATCCGTTCCTGAGCCTCGGTGATATGCGGAAGCGCGTCGCTGGCCGAGGTGGACGCGGCGGCTCGCTCGATCGCGGCCGCGGCGTGCCCGATCAGGGCGTCGAGTTCTGGTCGTCCGGTTCCCATACACCCGAGGATACGCAGTTAGTGCGGATCCGCAAGAGCATGGCGCCGCCGATCTCGAGCTCCCCGGTGATGCGGACGTGGGACCGCACCCCGCACGACCAGCAGTTGTTCGCCGACGACAATGGCTGAAGGGACGCCCCGGACGGAGGAGACCAGCGATGAGAGAGGAAGCGCCGGGCGACCACCCGTCCTCCATCAGCGGCCTGCTCGAGGTCATGGACCGGCTCGCCGGGAGGCTCCCGCCGGAGCAGGCGTCCCTGGCCGAATTCCTGGTGACGTATCGGCGCACCACTGTCGCGGTCGACGAGGCCCTGCGGGCGGGATTGTTCGAGGATCCCGAATGGGTCGAGCAGTGGGACATCGCCTTCGCCGCGTTCTATCTCGAGGCGCTCCGGGAGCATCTGGTAGCAGCCGGGACGCCGTCGAGGCCCTGGCAACTCGCCTTCGCCGCTCCACCGGGGCTTCCGCCGTTGCTCAGCGTGCTCTTGGGGATGAACGCCCACATCAACTACGACCTGCCCCAGGCGATCCTCGCGGTCGTCACCGACGCCCAGTTCCGCGACTCTGCCCTCATGGCCCGACGGCTCCGCGACCACGAGCGCATCGACACGATCCTCGCGGGGCGAGTCGCCGCCGAGGATGTCCAGATCTCCAGCCGGTCGACCCGGAGGCCGATCGATCGCACGCTCCGACCGGTCAACCGATGGGCGAGCAAACGGTTCCTCCGGGAGGCGCGGGAGAAGGTCTGGGGCAACACCCTCGAGCTCTGGCACGCCAGAACCATCGGTGAGGACGACTACCGCACCCGACTCACCGAACTGGAGGTGCTCACCGCCGCCAAGGTCACCGACCTGCTCACGCCCGGGCCGGTGCTGCTCCGCCTCGCTGTCTCGGGATTCGGCGTCACCCTGCCACCGCGGGGTTGAGAATCGCGGGCACCGCCGGGTAAACGAACCCACGGCCCGTGGGCATGACGCCGCTTCCCGCTCGACAGGCATCGGCCCACCCCCACACCCCGGGGCGGAAACCCCACAAGCCCCATGGGTTCCAGAAGGTCAAGCGCTCGAACCAGCCGTCCCACTCCCCCACCTGGGCGGCGGTCGCGTCGCGGGGGCCATACCAGCGCGAGCGTTCCACTCCTCCCTCGGCCAGAGGATCGCGCGGTGGGGATCGAACCCCTTCGGCGCCCGTGCCCACGATGAGCGCCATGGTTTTCGTCAACACGGGCACACTCGGTACCGTCCCCGGTCAGCGCGACGCACTTGTCGCCCTGCTCACCGCGCGCAATGATCTCCTCGCGCGCCTCGGCTGCCTCGCGTACGAGGTCGGCGTCAACGACGATCACCCCGACACCGTTTTCGTCGTGGAGCTGTGGGACAGCGCCGACGCGCACCTGGCGTCGTTGAGTCATCCCGAGGTCCAGGCGTCCATCTCCCGGGCGCGTGCGCTCCTCTCGGGCGAGTTCAGCGGCTTCCGATTCGACGTCGTCGGGTCACCGCTGCGCGACTGACCCATCACCACCGCCGCCTCTCGGCGATCGGGGGTCGACACCTCGGGTCGGGGCGCCACCCAGGGCCTCAGCGACCCGAACTCGTCCGTCTCGCAACCGGCGCCCTCATCGGGCGTGCGGATCGTCGAGGTGCAGGGCGATCCGAGCGGACCCCAGGCCAGGAGGACGACGCTTCAGGCGACTGCGTCCAGACACTGGCTGACGACGCACCAGCACGTTTGGGAGATGCTGATCCGTCCCTCCACGTGGAACGCGGGCTCATCACCGGATTGAGGTTGGCGCGCCCACGTCGGCCGAGACCGCTCCGGCTCACGCCCACTCACCAACATCGCGGGTCGCGACGCGGACCCGGACTTCCTATCCCCGGGGGAACTCGAACTGGAGCGAAATATCTGGATCGATCCCGGACACGATGCTGGTGTAGAAAAGCTCAGCCTGATCCGTGAGGACTTCCTCGTTGGATGCGACGTACTGTGCTTGCGCATCATCGCTGAGGATGTTGTTGATCATCTCGACGGTG
>DAIESZ010000223.1 GCA_027346035.1 Propionibacteriaceae bacterium | reverse complement strand
TCGGGGCCAGGCAGTTCGTGGTGCACGACGCGTTGGAGATGATCGTGTGCGCTGCCGGGTCGTACAGGTTGTCGTTGACACCCATAACGATCGTGATGTCCTCGTTCTTCGCCGGAGCGGAGATGAGAACCTTCTTGGCGCCCCCGTCGATGTGTGCCTTGGCCTTGGTGGCGTCGACGAACAGGCCGGTCGACTCGACGACGATCTCGACGCCCAGTTCGGCCCACGGCAGCTTGGCCGGGTCGCGCTCGGCCAGGACCTTGATCGTCTTGCCGTTGACGGTGATGCCCTCGTCGTCGTAGCTGACCTCACCGGGGAAGCGGCCGAGGATCGAGTCGTACTTCAGCAGGTGGGCCAGAGTCTTGGTGTCGGTGAGGTCGTTGACCGCAACGACCTCGAGATCGGCGTTCTGCGAGAGCAGAGCGCGGAAGTAGTTGCGGCCGATGCGGCCGAAACCGTTGATGCCAACCTTGACGGTCATGTGTACGTTGACTCCTTCGACTTGCGTTCGCCTCGCCAAACTCGGCTTCTGAGACCGGGCCAGGTGGCCCGTGCCAGGCTGTTCGGACAAGCCCAATCCTAACGAACGCGCCGGAGCGGCGTCACGGTAGGCCCAATTACACCGAGGTGAACACGGGGACCGGTCGCGAGGGTGTAGACCTCCGCACCCGCCCTCAGTCGCGGTCGAGGAATTCCGGGGTCAGCGCCGCTTCGGTGTTCGGTATGCCGATCTGCTCGGCGCGCTTGTCGGCCGTCGCGAGGAGCCGCCGGATCCGACCGGCGACGGCGTCCTTGGTGAGTGGCGGCTCGTGCAGCTGGCCCAGCTCCTCCAGGCTGGCGTTGCGGTGTTCAAGTCGCAGCATGCCCGCGATGCGCAGGTGCTCGGGCACCTCCTCGCCGAGGATCTCCAGCGCCCGCTCGACCCTCGCCGCGGCCGCCACCGCGGCCTGGGCAGACCGTCGCAGGTTGGCATCATCGAAGTTGGCCAGCCGGTTGGCCGATGCGCGGACCTCGCGACGCATCCGCCGTTCCTCCCAGGCCATCCGTGTCTCGTGGGCGCCGATCCGGGTGAGGATGTCGCCGATGCTGTCGCCGTCCCGGATCACGACCCGCTCCACGCCGCGGACCTCGCGCGACTTGGCGGCGATGTCGAGGCGGCGCGCCGCACCGACCAGGGCCAGCGAGGTCTCGCTGTTGGGGCAGGTGACCTCCAGCGACATCGAACGCCCCGGCTCGGTGAGCGAGCCACGGGCGAGGATCGCGCCGCGCCACGCCGCCACCTGGCAGCAGCGTCCCGCGCCGACCACGGACGACGGCATGCCCCGGACCGGACGCCCGCGGGAATCGATGAGGCCGGCCTGCCGGGCGAGGGCCTCGCCGTCGGATCCGATCCGCACCAGGTAGCGCGAGGCGCGCCGGATGCCCGACGCGTTGGCCACGGTGAGTGTGGTGTCGTAGCCGAACAACTCCGCCACCGCCGTCCGCAGCCGCCGGGCCACCGCGTCGCTGTCGAGGTCGGCCTCGATCTCGAGTCGTCCCGCGACCAGGTGCAGGGAGCCGGCGATGCGCAGCATCGCCGACATCTCCGTGCGGCGACAGCACAGCCTGGTCACTGGGATGGTGGCCAATTCGGCCTTGAGCTGCGCGGTCATCGCCATTGGGGAATAGTGCCACACGTGCGAGACGGCGGCACGGCGGGGACGGCCGTGGCCGCCCCCCGGGGGGTGTGCTACCAGACGCTCATGACGTTGCCGTAGGCCGAGGCCAGTCGCAGTGGGTCGTGGCGGGGCGACCCGTCGCGCATGGCCACGTCGGCGAGTACCAACTGCGCCCCCAGCGCGGCGACCCCGTCGGCGAGTTGGGGATCGTTGTCGGCGAAGGCGGGATCGGCGATCACCCAGTCGAGGGCGAGATCTGGCGCGTGTTGGGCCAGCAGTTCGATGTGCCGGGACGGGCTGAACCCGTCGGTCTCGTCGGCGGGAGCGATGTTGAGGGTGAGGATCCGTCTGGCGCTGGTCGTGCAGATCGCCTCGGCGAGTTGGGGCACGAGCAGGTGGGGCATCACCGACGTGAACCACGAGCCCGGGCCGAGGACCACGAAGTCGGAGGCCATGATCGCCTCGACCGCGTCGGGACAGGCGGGTGGTCCCGGTGGCACGAGCCGCACCGCGCGCACCTCTCCCCGTGTCTTGGCGACGGTCGCCTGACCATGGATGGTGCCGGTCCGGTCGGGGTGCAGCGGGTCGAGGCCCCGGACGTCCGCCTCGATCGACAGGGGCAGCTCGCACATCGGCAGCACGGTGCCCCGGACGTGCAGCAACTCCCCCACCATCCGCAGGCCGGCCACCGGGTCACCGAGACGATCCCACAGCCCCGCGATGAGCAGGTTCCCGATGGCGTGCCCGTTGAGGCAGCCGGTGCCCTGGAACCGAGCCTGCAGCACATCGGCCCACATGCGCCCCTCCCGGTCGTCGCCGCACAGCGCCGCCAGGGCCATCCTGAGATCGCCGGGCGGCAGGCAGTCGAGCTCGTCACGCAGCCGACCCGATGAACCGCCGTCGTCGGCGACGGTCACCACCGCGATGAGGCGATCGGTGATCCGGCGCAGCGCCTGCAGCGATGCGTACAGGCCATGCCCGCCGCCGAGCGCGGTCACGCGAGGCAGGTTGACCAGGCTGGGACGCCGGCCGGCACCCGTGATCGCGCGGGCCACGGTCACTCGAGCCCGAGGTCGCGATGCATGACCTGCACGGAGGCGCCCAGTTCGCGCAGCCGGCGTCCGAGTTCCTCGCCGATGGCGGTGCTGCGGTGCTTGCCGCCCGTGCAGCCGATGGCGAGGGTCACCTGGCGCTTGGACTCACGGATGTAGCCGGGTCGCATGATCGTGTACAGACGCACCAGTTCGTCGAGACACTCGGAGGCGCCCGGCCGGCTCAGCACGTAGTCGCGCACGTCGTCGGACAGTCCGGTCTTCGGCCGCAGGTCGGGAACCCAGTGCGGGTTCGGCAGGAACCGCACGTCGAAGACGAGGTCGGCGTCGACCGGCAACCCGTTCTTGAAGCCGAACGACATGATGGTGACGCGCAGCGCGTCGGTCTGGTCGCCTCCATAGGCGTGGGTGACCCGGGCGGCCAGCTGGTGGACGTTGAGGTTCGTCGTGTCGATGACGAGGTCCGCCGACGCACGCAGCGGCGCCATCATGTGCCGCTCGCGGGCGATCCCGTCGAGCAGCCGTCCGTCACCCTGCAACGGCAGCGGGCGCCGGGACGACTCCTGACGGCGCACAATGCTGTTGTCGTCCGCCTCGATGAACAGCACCTGATACCGCACGCCACGCTCGGTGAATTCGGCGAAGACCGCCGACAGTTGATCGAAGAGCACCCGCGAAAGGACGTCGAGCACGACCGCGATCCGCTCGATGCCGTGGTTGCGCACGAGTTCGACCAGGCCGGTGAGCATGGCCGGCGGCAGGTTGTCGACGACGTACCAGCCGATATCCTCCATGG
>DAIESZ010000218.1 GCA_027346035.1 Propionibacteriaceae bacterium | reverse complement strand
GCGCACCGGGTGGACTCGCAGAGCGTCGCGACCACCCTGCAGGCGTACCTGAGCGAGGTCTTCGCCGGCCGGGTCCGCGTCCACAACGACGCCCTGCTCATCGGCCCGGCCGCGGGCTTCACCGGGTCATCGGTGGCGGTGATCGCGGGCACGGGCTCGATCGTCGTCGCGCTCGACGGCACCGGAGGCTCCCGGCGCCTCGGCGGCTACGGGCACCTGCTCGCCGATGAGGGGAGCGCTCCCGCGCTGGTGCGCGACCTGGCCGTCGCGATCACCCGCGGCGCCGATCGCGGCGAACTCGACCCCATCGCGCTGGACGCCCTGGCCGGCGCCGCCGGCATCCCGGACGGGTCGGACCGGGTCAACGATCTCGCGACGTGGATGCACGAACACCCCTCACGCACCGACTGGGGTGACCTCGCCGCCGCCGTGTTCGACGCCGCGGACCTGGGTTCGCCGATGGCCCTCGAGGTGATCGGGGCGCACGCCGCGACCCTGGCAGGGCTCATCGCGATCCACCTCACGCGGGAGCCCCGCACCCGGGCCGTCGTCCTCGCCGGCGGCGTCGTGACCCACCAGCCGCGTCTCGCCGGGGCCATCACGCGACTGGTCCACGACCAGCATCCGGACCTGCCCGTCGTCCTCCTGGATCACCCCCCGGTGAGGGGTGCCGTCGCTCTGGCGCGGGCGCTGCTGCAACCCGCAGCATCAGCCGAGGTACCAGCAAACGGCCTGCCCACCCCACCGATGGGAGCCTGACCCGCGCCCGACGGAGCGACGACTCGGCGGCGTCCGGCGCCCGCGCCGACGGGCGGTGCCCGGGAAACGGGCCGACTCGGGGGCGGCTCTCCACGCACCCCCGACAAGCCTGCACACAGGGTGAGATGCAACAATCCGGGCATGCATTTCGCCATCACGTCGAGGACACGTGCCGCGTTGGGGGTCGCTCTGGCGACGACACTGCTCGCGTGGGGGCTCGTCAATGCCGACGCGTCGGGCGGGATCCCCGCACCCACACCACCCACCGCCCCGGCGTGGCACTTCGTCACCCGACCCGACCTCACCCCGCCCGTGATCACGTCGACGATCGGCGCGAGTTCACCGGCTCTGCCGGACGCCGCGGGTGAGGATGTCTTCCTCGGTCCGAAGGACACCTGGACGGGCGTGTCGATGGAGGGCGAACTGATCGTCGACGCGCAGGGCAACCCGGTGTGGGTCAGGAACTCGCCCGTGGGCCCGTCCAACGTCCGGGAGCAGACCTACCAGGGCAAGCCGGTGCTCACCTACTGGGAGGGCAACTCGACGTTCTACGGGCACGGTGACGTCGTGATCCTCGACGACACCTACACCCAGATCGCCACGGTCACCACCGGAGGCGACCTCGGCCCGCACCAGGCCGACATCCACGAGAGCGAGATCACGCCGCAGGGGACGATGCTCATCACGGCCTACCCCGAGGTGCAGGCCGACCTCAGCAGCATCGGCGGCCCGAAGAACGGGTGGGTGCTCGAGGGGGTCGCCCAGGAGATCGACATCGCCACCGGCAAGGTGCTCTGGGAGTGGCGCTCGCTCGACCACGTCCCGATCTCCGACACCTACCAGCCGCTCAACCCGGGCGACGGTAGCAAGGCCCAACCGTTCGACTACTTCCACATCAACGCCGTCCAGGACGACGGGCCGAACGATCTGCTCATCTCCGCCCGACACACGCACGCGATCTACGAGGTGTCGCGCCAGACCGGATCGATCGCCTGGGAACTCGGCGGCCGGCAGAGCAGCTTCACCTTCGGGCCCGGCGCCGCGTTCGCGTGGCAGCACGACGCGCGGCGTCAGGCCGACGGGACGATCACGATGTTCGACAACGAGGCATCGCCGACGACCTCGCGCGGACTGCGGCTGAGGCTCGACATGTCGACGATGACTGCGACCGTCTTCGCGCAGTACCTCCCCCCGAGCTATCGGGAGGCGGCGACCCAGGGCAACGTGCAGATCCTCCCCAACGGCAACGTGTTCGTCGGCTGGGGCCAGACCCCGTTCTACTCCGAGTACACAGGCAGCGGGACGCTGCTCGCCGACGACACCTTCACCGCCGGATCGAGCTACCGGGCGTTCCTGAATCCCTGGGTCGGCAAGCCCACCACGCCCCCCGACGCCGTGATCGAGCGCACGGTGCTGACCGGCACCGTGTACGCGAGCTGGAACGGAGCAACCCAGGTGGCGTCGTGGCGGGTGCTCACCGGCTCCGACGCGGCGCACGCGAAACCGGTCGTGACGGTGGCCCGCACCGGGTTCGAGACGGCCATCCCGGTCAGGTTCCCCGGGGCCTACGTCGAGGTGCAGGCTCTCGACGCATCGGGCACGGTGCTGGGAAGCACCGTCGCCAAGTAGCGCGGCGTCCGCGGGTTTCGCGCCTCGGACGCGCGCTCGGCTGCGTGCGCCGCGGGGTCCCTAAGCGGGCAGCACGTACAGATAGATGAGCAGGTAGTGGAGCAGCGCCGCCACGACCACGAGCACGTGCCAGATCTCGTGGAAGCCGAAGAACCCCGGAACGGGATTCGGTTTCTCGATGACGTACACGACGAAGCCGATGCTGTAGACCAGCCCGCCGGCACCCAGCAGCACGATCCCGCCGAGCGGCAGCGACACGCCGGCCCCCAGCAGCACGACCGCCACCCAGCCGAGAGCGATGTAGAGGGTGTTCGTGGCGAACTTGGGGGTGCGTCGCCACACCGACCGCAGCGTGATGCCGACGGCGGCGATGAGCCACACGGCGCCCAGCACGGTCCAGCCGTAGACGCTGCGGTAGAACACCAGCACCACCGGCGTGAGGCTGCCCGCGATCAGGAAGAAGACCGAGTCGTAGTCGAGGGTCCGCAGCGCCTCGTTCACCCGCGGGCCGACGTCGAGCCCGTGGTGCAGGCTGCTGGCCACGAACAGCGTGACCACCGACAGGCCGTAGATGCTGACGCCGACGATCTTCCACGGGTCGCCCTGGCTCGCTGCCTGCGCGATGAGCAGGCCGGCCCCGACCAGCGCGAAGCAGGACGCGACCAGGTGCGAGACGGTGTTGAACCGCTCGTCGGTCACGTGGACGCTGCCGTCCCTGCTGGTTGGCGTGGTTGTCACTGACATACTTTCCCACGGGCACCGGAACCCAGGTTCGTCGGGTGGCCGTGGGCTCCCGCGCACGCAGCGTCCGCCCCCGTGGGACAAACCGGGGAGCCACCGGCGTGTTCAGGCAATTCGGGCGAGAAGTCCCCGTTGAGACCGCCGTTACTCTCACTCACTGGGTGCTCACTTCTCGGGTGCGACACCGTTCGTGACGTCCTCGGCCCCCAGGACGATGGTCAGCGGACGCTCGGAGGTGGATACCGCGCGCGGCCGGACGATCGGTGCGAACGCCGCGCGCCCCGGCGCGCAGCACTGCGGGAGCTCCGGGGAGTTGCTGTCCTCGCGTTCGGGGTGGTCGGTCATCGTGAGTCCTCTCGGGGATCGTCGTCGATCGAGACGGTGCGGAACCCGGCGTTCGCCATCGCGGAGTCGGGGGTGTTCTGGGACCGGGCGGAGTTGCGGTACCGATTGCAGTACGAGTCGTGGCAGAGGAAGGACCCGCCGCGCAGGACGCGCTGCTGCCCGGTCGCGGGTCCCTCGGGGGCGGTGGTGGGGGCGTGCCGGTAGTAGTCGGGGTCGTACCAGTCCTGGCACCATTCCCACACGTTGCCGACGGTCTGGAAGATCCCGTAGCCGTTGGGGGTGAAGTGCTGCGCGGGTGCGGTGGTGAGGTAGCCGTCGTCCAGGGTGTTGCGACCGGGGAACTCCCCCTGCCAGATGTTGCAGTTCCACGCCCCGTCGACCATCAGCTGATCGCCCCACGGGTACCGGGTGCCGTCGAGCCCGCCCCGGGACGCGTACTCCCATTCGGCCTCGGTCGGAAGTCGACGGCCGGCCCACGCGCAGTAGGCCTGCGCGTCGTTCCAACTGACGTGGACGACCGGATGGTCGCCGAGCCCCTCCACCGACGAATGCCGGCCACCGGGATGACGCCAATCGGCTCCGGCAACACCCAGCCACCACGGCGTCTGGGGAGGCCGGCCGAGCAGGTCGGCCTCGTCGCCCGCGAACGCGAGGTGGAACACGGCCGAGAAGCCGAACGTCTCCGACTCGGTGCGGTAGCCGGTGTCGTCCACGAAGGCGGCGAAGGCGTCGTTGGTGACCGAATGGGCGTCGATCGAGAAGCCGGTGAGTTCGACGCCGTGGATCGGTGTCTCGCCGTCGGCTGCGCGACCGTCGCCGGTGTGATCGCCCATGGCGAACGACCCGGCCGGTACCTCGGCCTGGGCGATGGCATGGCGTGTGGACACGGGTCAGATCTCCTCTCCGAGAGGTGGCGCGGCGGATCCGGACGGACGCCCGCGTCCGCTCACTCCCAGACCGGCACGCGGCCGGCGGGGTAGCGCGGGCCGTAGGCGCCCTCGGGCACGATCTCGTGGATGCGCTCGAGGTCGGCCGGGGTCAGCGCCACGTCGGCTGCGCCGAGATTCTCCTCGAGCCGGGGGAGGCTGCGGGTGCCGGGTATCGGCACGATGTCGTCGCCCTGGGCCAGCAGCCAGGCGAGCGCCAGCTGCGCCGGAGTGATCCCCTTGTCGGACGCCAACTGGCTGAGCTGATCGATGGCCCGCTTGTTCTTCTCATAGTTCTCGCCCTGCCAGCGCGGGTGGTGGCGGCGGAAGTCGGTCTCGTCGTACTGGTCCGCCGGCTTGACCACGGAGGTGAGGAAGCCGCGTCCGAGCGGAGAGTAGGCCACGAACCCGATCCCGAGTTCGCGGACGACCGGGAGGACGGCGTCCTCGACGTCGCGCTCGAAGATCGAGTACTCGGTCTGCAACACTGACACCGGCTGCACGGCGTGGGCGCGGCGCAGGGTCTCGGGGCCCGACTCGCTCAGCCCGAAGAACCGGACCTTGCCCTCGTCGATGAGGTCCTTGACGGCGCCCGCGACGTCCTCGACCGGCACGTGCGGATCGGGCCGGTGCTGATAGAACACGTCGATGACGTCGGTCTGCAGGTAGCGCAGGCTGTTCTCGGCGACCTGGCGGATCCTGGCTGGGGAGCTGTCGGGGCCGATCGAGTTGCCGGCGTCGTCGTAGGCGAAGCCGAACTTCGTCGCGATGACCACCTCGTCACGGAACGGCTTCACCGCCTCACCGAGCAGCAGTTCATTCGACCCGTTGCCCCGGTTGTACAACTCGGCGGTGTCGAACAGGGTGACGCCGAGTTCGTGCGCGTGGCGGATCACCCCGATGTGATCCTCCTTGGTGCCGCCGCTGCCGTAGAAGGCGGTCATGCCCATCGTGCCGAGGCCGAGTTCGGCGACCTCGAGGCCCTGGTGTCCGAGCGTGCGGTGCTTCAGCATGCGGTGTCTCCTTGTGCCCTGACGCGGGGACGCCGGTGCTCGTGCGAAGCCTTCGGCGTCCTGCGTTGTCGGAAAGCTGTTCGATGCCCAGCTTAGGTCGCCGATCCAGGGGCCCGTCGGCCCGATCGTCCGGTGGGTGCGCCGAACGGGCACGGTTGACGCGCGCATCCCCACACCCGGGCCCGGGGCCATCCATGATGGGCACGTGCACGCACCGACCAGGGACATGAGCGTCCGACCCCTCGATCTGGTGCTCTTCGGAGCCACCGGGTTCGTGGGCAACCTGACCGCCGACTACCTGAGCGCCCACCTCCCGGCCGGGGCCCGATGGGCACTGGCCGGTCGCCAGGAGGACAAGCTGCGCCGCACGCGCGACCGGATCGCCGCGGCCAACCCCGGCGCTCCGGTGCCTGCGCTCATCCGCGCCGACGCCGCCGATCCCGACGCACTGCGGGATCTCGCCGAGCGCGCACGCGTGGTGATCACGACCGTCGGCCCCTACCTCGAACACGGCGAGCCCCTGGTCGCCGCCTGCGCCGCCGCGGGCACCGACTACCTCGACCTGTGCGGTGAGCCCGAGTTCATCGACCGCATGTACCTGGCCCACCACGCCACCGCCGTGCGGACCGGCGCCCGGATCGTGCACAGCTGCGGGTTCGATTCCATGCCCCACGACCTCGGGGTGCTGTTCACCGTCGGCCACTTGCCGGACGCCGTGCCGCTGACGATCCGCGGTGTCGTCCGCGGCGATTTCGCGATCTCCGGAGGGACCTTCCACTCGGCGCTGGGCCAGTTCTCCCGGCCCCGTGAGAGGCGGCGCGCCCTGGAACGGCGCCGTGAGGTCGAGCCGCGTCCGGTCGGGCGCCGTGTCCGAGCGAAGGCCGACCCGCCCCACCGGGACCCCGACCTCGGCGTGTGGCTGCTGCCGATGACGATGGTCGACCCGATGGTCGTCGCGCGCTCCGCCGCAGCGCGCCCCGACTACGGTCCCGACTTCACCTACTCCCACTACGCGGGTTTCGCGCATCGGGCGACGATGGCCGGTGCGATAGCCGGCGCCGCGGCGCTCATCGGCGTCGCACGTGTGCCGCCGCTCCGCCGTCTCATCGGCGCGGCGATCCCGCGGGGCCACGGACCCTCCGACGCCCGGCGAGCCCGCTCGTGGTTCACCGTTGACCTCATCGGCGAGGGGGGCGGGCGGAAGGTGCACACCAGGGTGGCGGGGGGCGACCCCGGCTACACGGACACCGCGACGATGCTGTCGGAGGCGGCCATCTGCCTGGCCTTCGACGACAACCCGACGACCGCCGGCCAGGTGACCACCGCCGTGGCGATGGGTGAGAATCTGGTGCGCCGGCTGATGGCCGCCGGCATTTCCTTCGCCCTGCTGTGGAGCTCGGACTCCGACCGGCCAACCTGACGCGCCCCGGCGTCGGACGTCGTTGCGGCGACGGGTCAGATCGGGGGAGCGGACGCGGCGAGGAGAACCGCTCAGCTGTCCGCCGCGTCCTGGTGGGCGTGTGGATCGGTGCCGCGCGGAAGGGCCAGGGTCGCGACGACGCCGACGAGGAGGGCGATGGCAGCGAGTCCGGTCGTCAGCCGACTCGCGTGCACCATCGCCTGCCCGGCCGCATGGGCGATCGCCTGCTGGCCCGGCTGGGCCTGGAACCCGGCGATCGCGACGCCGGCGGAGTCCTTGACCGCCGAGGTGATTCCGGCCACCGCCTGTGAGGGCAGCCCGATGGCGAGCAGGTTGGCGCGGGTGGCACTGGCGAGTCGCCCGATGAGGAACCCGCCGAGCAGAGCGACGCCGAGGGCCGAGCCGAGTTGCCGCACGCTCGACTGCAGCCCGGACGCCTGCCCGCTCTCGTCGACCGGCACATCGGCGAGCAGCAGCGATGTGAGCTGGGCGGTGGCGAAGCCCACGCCGAAGCCGTAGACGAACAGGAGCGCCGCGATCACCCAGGTCGACACGCTCAGCGACAGCGACAGCGCGAGGCCCCCCACAGCCAGCGCCTCGAGCACGAGGCCGGTGCGCACCACGCCCCGCTGGGTGAGGTGGCGCGACACCTGCGGCAGCACGCCGGACGCGAGGAAGGTGCCGATCGCCAGGACGAGGATCACCGCGCCGGTGCCGAGAGCCGAGTAACCGAGGGTTCCCTGGAGCAACAGCGGCAGGGTGAACAGCAGCCCGAACTCGCCGAACGAGACGATCAGCGCCGCGATCGCGCCGGTGCGGAACGAGCGGATCCGGAACAGTCCGAGGTCGACCAGCACGTCCTTGCCCGCCGCTCCGCGGGAGCGTTCGAGTTGGACGAAGGCGATCATCAGCACGAGTCCGACGACCAGGGCGAGGGGAACCGGCGACAGGCTCCCGGTGTCCTGCCGCCACCAGCCGTACCACTCGGACTCGAGCAGCGCGAATACCAGCGCCCCCATCCCCAGGGCCGAGAGCGCGACGCCGCCCCAGTCGCGCAGGGTCGTCGCGGACGCGTCCCGGGTCTCTGGCAGTGAGCGCACGATGCCGACCAGCACCAGCAGCCCGACGGGCAGATTGAGCCAGAACGCCCACCGCCACGACACGTCGGTGGCCAGCCAGCCGCCCACGAGCGGCCCGATCGCGGCCATGCCGCCGATCGCCGATCCCCACACGGCGAAGGCGATGGCCCGGGCCCGTCCATGGAACATGGCGTTCAGCGTCGACAGCGTGCTCGGCACGATCATCGCCGCGCCGAGTCCCTGCACGAACCGGGCGCCGATGAGCATGGCACCGTTCTGGGAGAAGCCCGCGACGACGGACGCCGCCATGAAGATCACCAGGCCGAGACCGAACACCCGGCGGCGTCCGTGCAGGTCGCCGATCCGGCCCACGGTCATCAGCAGAGCGCCGAAGACCAGGGAGTACGAGGCGTTGAGCCATTGTGCGTCGGAGGCCGTGAGGTGCAGGTCGTCGAGCACGACCGGCAGCGCGACGTTGACGATCGTCGCGTCCATGATGACGATGCTCACGCCGAAACCGAGGGTCAGCAGGGCCGCCCACCGGGCCCTTGTCATGGTCTCGCGGGGAGCTCCTGGCCGAGTGGTTGGTGCTGCTGCCGGGGTCTGTGGATCGGTCACGAACCCAAAGTTACCGACACCCGTGTCGAGAAACAAGCCGACGCATCTGTCGGGAAAAGAGCGGCGTGACACAATGCAGGCATGCCCAGGATCGAGGCCCCGACGGTTGCGGAGCACCACGCGCTGCGCCGGGCGGCCATCCTCGATGCGGCGGTCGCGGTTCTCGCGGCAGAGGGGCCGGCCGCACTCACGCCGTCGGCGGTCGCCGCCGCCGCCGGACTCGCGCGCAGCAGCGTCTACCAGTACTTCGCCTCCACGGCCGAACTCCTCGCGGCCGGCGTCGAGGAGACCTTCCGCCGGGCCATCGCGGGCATCGGAGCCGCGCTCGCGACGGCCGCAACCCCAAAGGACAAGATCGCCGCCTACGTCGGTGGTGCCCTGGACGCCGCGGCGTCCGGCCACGAGCCGATGAGCGTGTATGCGGCCGCCGACCTGCCCGAAGCATGTCGCGCGGCCGTCGCCGACCTGCACCGGCAGGCCACGTTCCCCCTCGTCGAGCCGCTCGAGCAGCTCGGCGTCGCCGATCCGTGGGCGGTGGCCGAACTCATCGGCGGGGTCGTCTCGGCGGGTGCCAACCAGGTGTCGCGGGGCGAGCCGCTGGACGCCGCCCGCGGGCGTGTCCAGGCGTTCGTGCTCCGCGCATTGGCCCTGTGACGCTGCCCGCGAGCTCCCACCATCAACGTTCGACGTTTTCCCCCGAGTACGCGGGAAAACGTCGAACGTTGATGACGTCAGGACGCCGGCAGGCTCACCACCGGGTGTGCACGTGCTCGCGGACGAGGTCGTCGTAGACCGTGCGGCAGGCCTCCTGCTGCTCGGGCGTCAGCGGCGGGAGCGACGCCGTGGCGGCGTTGCCGTGGGCCTGGCTCACCCGGCTCGCGCCGGGGATGACGGTCGTCACGCCTGGCTGGTCGATGATCCAACGCAGCGCGAACTGGGCCATCGTGGCGTCCGCGGGCACGCTGTCGCGCAGCCGGTCGACCGCCTCAAGTCCTACCTCGTAGGGGACACCGGAGAACGTCTCGCCCTGGTCGAACGCCTCGCCGTGGCGGTTGTAGGTGCGGTGGTCCTCGGCGGCGAAGGTGGTCTTGGCGGTGAATTTCCCGCTGAGCAGTCCGGACGCCAGCGGCACCCGCGCGATGATGCCCACCCCCTTCTCGGCCGCCATCGGGAGCACGGTCTCGAGCGGCTTGCGACGGAGGATGTTGAGGATGATCTGGATCGAGGCGACGTGCTCGCGCTGCATGGCGGTGACCGCCTCGTCGACGGTCTCGACCGAGACGCCGTAGGCCTTCATCCGGCCCTCCTCGACCATCCCGTCGAGCCACTCGTACACCTGGTCGGTGCCGTAGACCGCGGTGGGGGGGCAGTGCAGTTGCACGAGGTCGAGGGTGTCGACGCCGAGGTTCTCGCGCGAGCGGTCGTTCCACGCGCGGAAGTTGTCGAGGTTGTAGGCCTCGGCGATGTGCGGGTTGGCGCGGCGCCCCATCTTGGTGGCGACCATGATCGACGGATCGTTGCGCTCGGCGATGAACCGGCCGACGAGCCGCTCGCTGCGTCCGTCGCCGTAGACATCGGCGGTGTCGAAGAAGGTCACCCCCGCGTCGGCCCCGGCGGTGAGGATGTCGAGTGCCTGGGTGTCGGCCACATCGCCCCAGTCGCCGCCGAACTGCCAGCAGCCCTGGCCGATGACGCTGACGTCGCGGCCGGTGCTGCCCAGGGTCCTGGATTCCATGGCTGTGGTCATAGCTGCTCCTCGGTAAGTCATGGCGGAGTTCGCTCCGCTCAACTGCGACCGGTCCCGCTCAGCCTAGTGCCTGCGCGCCGGACGCCGGGCGGCCTCAGGTGTCGCGGCGGGCGGCCGCCAGCAGGTCGTCCGGGCGCCGCACGGCCGCCACGAACCCGGGCTCGGACGAGGTGACCCGCTCCATCTCCCCGGGGTCGTCGCAGCGGCACAGCGACACGGTGGCGACATCCCGGCCCACCGACACCGGACGCCACGTGCCTCCGGCGTCGACCCAGCGGCGCAGGGTGGTGAGGGCGGCGTCCATCAGGCCACGTGGACGCCGGCCGCGCCGAGTTCCACGACCAGATCGTCGGTGTTCTCGGGATGCACCGCGGCGGTGAAGTCGGTGAACACGGCCGTGGTGAACCCGGCCTTCTGTGCGTCGAGTGCAGTGGCCCGCACGCAGTGGTCGGTGGCGATGCCGACGACGTCGACGTCGGTGATGTCGCGGGCGTGCAGCCAGTCGGCGAGCGACGTGCTGTCGTCGCTGGCGGCAGTGCCCTCGAAGCCCGAATAGCCGGGACCGAACTGGCCCTTGCGGAACACCTCGCTCACGTGGTCGAGGGCGCGCAGCAGGTGCCGGTGGAACTCTGCTCCCCGCGAGCCCGCCCTGCAGTGCACCGGCCACGAGTCGACGTAGTCGGGCTCTTCGCCCCAGTGATCGCCCGGATCGATGTGCCAGTCGGCGGTCGCCAGGATCTCGTCGAAGTCGCCGCGTCGGCACTCGACGAGATCGGATATGCGTTCGGCGACCTCGGCGCCGCCCGCGACCGCCAGGCTGCCGCCCTCGCAGAAGTCGTTCTGGACGTCGACGATGATCAGTGCCCGCTTCGTCATGTCGCCAGTCTGCCATCGGGGGGTGGACGCCGGGAGGGAACCTGTGACCTCGTGAGGTCGGGGCCCTCAGGGCCAGACGCCCGAACTGCCGCGCCGGTGCGAGCCGACCAGATGGGTGTCGACGATGCCGATCGCCTCCATCAGCGCGAACATCGTGGTCGGCCCAACGTGCGCGAAGCCGCGGGCCTTCAACGCCTTCGCCAGGGCGAGCGACTCCGCCGAGGTGGTGGGAATGTCGGCGTAGCCGCGAGGCGCCGGAGTGACCTCCGGGCGGAAGCTCCACACGAACTCCGCGAGCCCGCCGGCGTCCCGCAAGGTCACGGTCGCACGAGCGTTGCCGATGGTCGCCTCGATCTTGCGCCGGTTCCGCACGATGCCGGCGTCGCCGAGCAGGCGGGCGACGTCGGCGTCCCCGTAGCGGGCGACCCGGTCGGGGTCGAAGCAGTCGAACCCGGCGCGGAAGTTCTCGCGCTTGCGCAGGATCGTCGACCACGCGAGGCCCGACTGGAACACCTCGAGCGACAGCCGCTCGAACACCCCGCGCTCGTCGCGCACGGGCATGCCCCACTCGGTGTCGTAGTAATGGCGCAGCAGCTCATCGGACGCCGCCCAGCTCGGCCGGGCGAGCCCGTCGAGTCCGACGACGAGGTCGGGTGACGCGGGCACGGATCCCACCTCCTCATGATCTGCAGGCAACTCGCCGACATTCTGCTGTGGTGACCACGACGAGGGCTGATCGCCTGCAGATCGGGAGACTTTCGCCGGTCACCGGTACGACGCGGCCTCGTCCTCGGGGCTGACCTCGTCGACATACATGCCGGGCGCATCGATGACGAGCCCACTGCCGCCGGCGGCGTCCGAGAGGTGGGCGGGGGCGATGGCCCGGGCGAGGTGCCACAGGATCACGACCGCGAGCGTGCCGAGCGCGATGCCGCTGAGGGTGAAGGTGCTGGTGAACTTCAGCGACACGTTGCCGATGCCGATGATGACGCCGGCCGCGACCGGAACCAGGTTGACCGGGTTGCCGAAGTCGACGTGGTTCTCCTTCCAGATCTTGGCGCCGAGCAGGCCGATCATGCCGTAGAGCACCACGGTGATCCCGCCGAGGACGCCGCCAGGGGTGGCGCTGATCACGGCGCCGAACTTCGGGGAGAGACCGAACAGGATCGCGACGAACGCGGCGACGACGTATGCGGCGGTGGAGTAGACCCGGGTCGAGGCCATCACGCCGATGTTCTCGGCGTAGGTGGTGGTCGGTCCGGCGCCGACGAACGTGGCGATGATCGAGCCGGCGCCGTCGCCGGCGATGGCGCGTCCCATCATCGGGTCGAGGTTGTGGCCGGTCATCTCCGCGACGGCCTTGACGTGACCGGTGTTCTCGGCGATCAGCGCGATGACCACGGGCAGTGCGATGAGGGCGAAACCGAAGCTGAAGCTCGGCGTGTGGAAGCCGACGATGTTTCCGGGAGCGCCGTACTTCCAGGTGCCGAGGTCGGTGGTGGGCGGCAGTCCGAACCAGTGGGCGGCCCGCACGTTCGCCCAGTCGATGCGGTAGGCATGGGTGATCGTGCCGTCGCTGGCGGTCTTGGCCAGCGGGCCGATCAGGCGGTCTTCGAGCGCGCTGAGCACGTAGCCGAAGACCAGCGACAAGAAGATCGCGATGCGTCCGAGGAACCCGCGAAGGCCCACGCTGAGGGCGACCACCACGAGCATGACGATGAACGCGGTCCACTGGTCCTGCGGCCAATAGACACCGGCGACCACCGGCGCGAGGTTGAACCCGATGAGCATGACCACCGCGCCGGTGACCACCGGCGGCAGTACCTTGTGCACCACCCCGGATCCCATGAAGTGGATGATCAGGCCGATGATGAACAGCGCGACCCCGACGACGAACAGCGCACCGGTGAGCTGCGACGGGTTGCCCCCCTGGGCGTAGATCGCGGTCGCGACGCCGACGAAGGACGCCGACGAGCCGAGGTAGCTGGGCACCTTGTTCTTCGTGATGAGCAGGAACACGAGGGTGGCGACGCCGCTCATCATCACCGCGAGCTGCGGGTTGAGGCCCATGAGCAGCGGAAACACGAACGTGGCCCCGAACATCGCGACGACGTGCTGGGCGCCGAGGCCGAAGGTCTTCCCCCACGTCAGGCGCTCGTCGGGAGCGACCACCGCCCCGGGTTCGAGGACGCCGTTGTTGTGCAGTTTCCAGGAGAGCGGCCAGGCCATGGTGGGGTCCTTCGCGGCAGGGGTCACCCGGGCGACGTGCGCGGGGTCGGCGACATCCTAGGGCCAGCCGACCCGGCGGTCGGCCCTGGGTCCGGGTGGTGATGACCAGCGACTGCGCCTGTGCGCTGCCCGCAGGAACTGCGTGGAGGGTTAGCGTTGCGGGCGTGGGGCAAACGCGGTCTGACATCCTCGTCGTCGACGACTCCCAGGAACGCGGAGGGTTGCGTGATCGATGACGAGGCCCTGAGGGCGATGGCCGACGAGTTGGCCCGGGTCGAGGGCGTCGAGGCCGTCGTGCTGGGTGGCAGCCGCGCGCGTGGCACTCACCGCCCCGATTCCGACGTCGACCTGGGCCTCTACTACGACCACCGGCGGATCGACGTCGCTGCTCTGCGCTCGCTCGCGCGGGCACTGATGGGTCGGGAGGTCCCGGTGGCGGGCCCCGGAGGTTGGGGGCCGTGGGTCGACGGGGGCGCCTGGCTGGATGTCGAGGGAACGGCCGTCGACTGGATCCTTCGGGACGTCGACCGGGTGCGCCGGCAGCGGGATCGCGCCGTCCGTGGGGAGTTCGCCTTCCACCACCAGCCCGGACATCCGCTCGGATTCCTCGACGTCAGCTATGTCGGCGAGGCCGTGATGTGTCGAGTGCTGGTCGACCCGCGCGGCGTCATCGCTGAGCTGCGGTCGGGCGTCGTCCCTTATCCCGGGCCGCTCCGGGCGGCGATGATCGCCAACCTCTGGCAGGCGGACTTCCTGTTGGACGCCGCGGGTAAGGGAGTTCCCCGCGGTGACCTCGCCTATGTGGCCCTGTGCTGCAGCACGGCCGCGTTGATCTGTGCTCATGCCTGGCATGCCGCGGCGGGCGTTTGGGTGATGAACGAGAAGGACCTCGTGCCGGGCGTGGCTCGGCTCGGGATCGAGACCGGGAGCTTCGTCGAGGATGTCCGCACCGCCCTCGGCCGGCTCGACGCCGACGAGATGTCCCTGAGGTCGGGTGTCGCCGGGATGCGCGCCGTCGTCGACCTCACCACCGAGCGCCTCGCCTGACATCCCCCGAGATTCGCACGCCCTGCATGGATGGGTCCCGGTACGCCTTCATCCATGCAGGACGTGGATATTTCGGGGAGCGCGGGGCCAGGAGTTGTGAACGGTCCCATCTCCGGTGAGGATGGTGCCTGAGCCCCGCGCACCCCGCAGCTGCGAGCACTCCCCGAGTAGGACCCTGATGGCCATACCGACCACCGCGCGCCCGGCAGCCGTACCCACGACGTCGGTCGGGGACCTGAGGCGGTGGCGCGCGGCCCTCGTGACCCTCTTCTTCGTCGCGGGGATCGCGGTGGCCACGTGGGTGACCCGCACCCCGGCGATCCGGGACGCCCTGCACGCGAGCACCGCCGAGATGGGCCTGGTCATCGGGGCATCGTCGGTCGGCTCGATCACCGGCATCAGCCTCGGGTCACCACTCGTGGCCCGTCGCGGCGCCCGCTTCGTCATCGTCACGGGGATGTCGGGAGTGGCGCTCGGACTCATCGTGATGGCGCTCGGAGTGCTCACCGCCGGGAGCGTCGTGGTCGCGCTCGGGATGGCGCTCTTCGGCTACGGGATGGGGACCGGCGAGATCGGCAACAACGTCTCCGGCGTCGAGTTGGAGGCGGCGATGGGCCATAGCGTCATCCCCGGGCTGCACGGCTCCTACAGCCTCGGCACCGTGATCGGAGCGCTGGCCGGGCTCGCGGCCAACCGCGTCCACCTCCCGGTGCCCGTCCACCTCCTCGTCGTCGCCGCCCTCATCGCCGTGGCAGCCGTGGGCTGGGTGAGGCCGCACGTTCCCGGCGCCACCGGTCGTGCGCCCGAGGAGTCCCCGGGCCGACCCGCGGCGTTCCCGGCGCCCGACGGACCGGCCTCCCCACCGAGCGTTGGGGAGCGGCGGTTCGCCTGGGTGGACCGGCGGCTGCTGGGGCTCGCGGTCATCATCCTGGGGATGGCGCTGGCGGAGGGGTCGGCCAGCGATTGGCTGCCGCTCATCGTCGTGGACGGCTACGGCTCGACCGCGGCGATCGGCTCGATGGTCTTCGCCTTCTTCGGGTTGGCGATGGCGATCGGACGCCTGAGCGGCGGGCGTGGTATCGACCGGTTCGGCCGGGCTCCGGTCATGCGGGTCAGTGCCGTGGTGGCCGCCGCCGGGATCGGCGTCGTCATGGTCGCGCCCACGTTGTGGCTGGCCGCCCTCGGGGTGCTGATGTGGGGCCTGGGGTGCTCGCTCGGCTTTCCGGTGGCCCTGTCCGCGTCCGGCGAGGATCCCCGCTACGCCGCCCGGCGGGCGGGGTTCGTG
>DAIESZ010000194.1 GCA_027346035.1 Propionibacteriaceae bacterium | reverse complement strand
GCATGGCGCGGCTCCCACCAGTCGCGTCCGGGCCCGGCTCACCCGGGCGATCCGGCACCACCGTCAACCGCACTGTGACGCGGCGGCCCGCACCCGGGGCGCACCGATCCCCGGCATGCCGAGCGGTATCCCGAGGGCCTCGGGTGCGGCGTTGCGGGCGTCCCACGCATCCCCGCCGCGGGTGCGCCGCACCTCGCGGATGCCCCCGTCGGCCACGAGATGATGGGGGGCGGCGTAGCTGATGTCACACACCGCGATGTCGCCCGGACGGGGGCGCAGCGCCGGGTCGTCGGGCACAGCGGCGTGGACCAGCCGGTTGTCGCGGGCCCGCCCCGACATGCGGTGGGTGTCGGCATCCTTGCGGCCCTCGCCCGCGGCGAACATCACCTCGACCTCCCGGCCGACGAGTTGCCTGTTCTGCTGCCAGGCGATGTCGTCGACGGCCGCCACCAGGCGCAGGTAGCGCTCCTGGACGACGTCGTGGGGCACCTGGTCGGGCATGGTGGCCGCGGGCGTACCAGGGCGGATCGAGTACTTGAACGTGTAGGCGGCGCTGAACCCCGCCAGCCGGACGACCTCGAGCGTCTGCTGGAAGTCATCCTCGGTCTCCCCGGGGAAGCCCACGATGATGTCCGTAGTGATCGCGGCGTCCGGGATGGCTCCACGCACCCGGTCGAGAATGTCGAGGAACCGGCTGGACCGGTAGGAGCGGCGCATCATCCGCAGGATCCGGTCGCTGCCGGACTGCAGCGGCATGTGCAGTTGCGGCATGACGTTGGGGGTGTCGGCCATGGCGGCGATGACGTCATCGGTGAAGGCCGCCGGGTGCGGGCTGGTGAACCGCACGCGTTCCAGGCCCTCGACGTCACCGCAGGCGCGCAGCAGCTTGCCGAACGCCTCCCGGTCGCCGAATTCGACCCCGTAACTGTTGACGTTCTGGCCGAGCAGCGTCACCTCCTGGACGCCGTCGGCGACCAGCGCGCGGATCTCCGCCAGGATGTCGCCAGGACGCCGGTCGGTCTCCCTGCCCCGCAGGTGCGGCACGATGCAGAACGTGCACGTGTTGTTGCAGCCGACGCTCACCGACACCCACGCCGCGTAGGGCGACTCGCGCCGCGAGGGCAGGTTGCTCGGGAACTCGACCAGCGCCTCGCGGATTTCCACCTGGGCCTCCCGCTCGACCCGCGACCGTTCGAGCAGCACCGGGAGCGAGCCGATGTTGTTGGTGCCGAACACCACGTCGACCCAGGGGGCCTTGCTCACGATGAGGTCGCGATCCTTCTGGGCCATGCAGCCCCCGACGGCGATCTGCATCCCCGGACGCCGTGCCTTCACCGCGGCCAGGTGCCCGAGGTTCCCGTAGAGCCGGTTGTCGGCGTTCTCGCGCACGGCGCAGGTGTTGAACACGACCACGTCGGCGCCCCCCTCGTCGGCCACCGGAACGGAGCTGCGGACGTATCCGCCGGCATCCAGGAGGCCCGCGATGCGCTCGGAATCGTGGACGTTCATCTGGCAGCCGTAGGTGATCACCTCGTAGGTGCGCACCCCGCCGCCGGGAATGGTGCTCGTGGTCTCAGACATCGGCGCCAACTGTAGTTGTTCCGCGGGCGTGCGGCCGATTCGCCGCCGACCATCGCCGCTGACGCCCCCGGACCGGGCCGGTGTCCGACCCCGGTGGCCCGGCCGCGAACCCATAGGCTGGTGCCATGACCTCCCCACCCGACGCCGTGCCGGGAGACCTGGTCGTGGTCGACCATGTCGACAAGCACTTCGGCGATCTGCATGTGCTGCGCGACATCAGCCTCTCGGTGCGGGCGGGTGAGGTCGTGGTGATCCTCGGCCCGTCCGGGTCGGGCAAGTCGACGTTGTGCCGCACGATCAACGGCCTGGAGTCGATCGACTCCGGGCGCATTCTCGTCGACGGGTCCGCCCTGCCCCGGGATCCGCGGGGGCTGGCGGCGCTGCGCGCCGATGTGGGCATGGTGTTCCAGTCGCTCAACCTGTTCCCACAGAAGACCATCCTCGAGAACGTCACGCTCGGCCCGATCCGGGTGCGGCACGTGCCGGTGCCTGAGGCCATCGACCGGGCGATCGCGCTGCTCACCCGCGTCGGTCTCGCATCACAGGCCGACAAGTACCCGGCGCAACTGTCGGGAGGCCAGCAGCAGCGGGTGGCCATCGCCCGGGCACTGGCGATGGATCCCAAGGTCATTCTCTTCGACGAGCCCACCTCCGCCCTCGACCCCGAGATGGTCAGCGAAGTACTCGACACCATGGCGGCCCTCGCCTCCGAGGGCATGACCATGCTCGTCGTCACCCACGAGATGGGCTTCGCCCGCAGGGCCGCCGACCGGATCGTGTTCATGGACGGAGGACGCATCCTCGAGCAGAACGACCCCGAGACGTTCTTCACCGCGCCCCGCACCGACCGCGCCCGGGAGTTCCTGTCGCGGATCATCCGGCACTGACCACCTGACGCCGAAGGGCCGGAGGACTCCGTGCGGGCCGGCTCAGTGGGCGATCTCGGTGGCCCGCGACTCGCGGACCACCGTGACCCGGATCTGACCGGGATAGCTCAGTTCGGCCTCGATCCGCCGCGCGATGTCGCGCGCGATCGCCTGGGCGGCGAGGTCGTCGACCGCCTCGGGAGCGACCATCACCCGGACCTCACGGCCGGCCTGCATGGCGAACACCTTCTCGACTCCGGCGTGGTCGAGGGCGATCTGTTCGAGCCTGTCGAGGCGGTGCACGTAGGCCTCGAGTGCCTCCCGGCGGGCCCCGGGGCGGGATCCTGAGATCGCGTCGGCGGCCTGGACCAGCACGGCCTCGACGGTGGCCGGCTCGACTTCGTTGTGATGGGCCGCGATCGCGTGCACGACGTCGGGATGCTCCCCGTGCCGGCCGGCAAGCTCCGCGCCCACCGATGCGTGCGACCCCTCGACCTCGTGGCTCAACGCCTTGCCGATGTCGTGCAGGAACGCGGCCCGGGCGCAGATCACCGGGTCGACGCCGATCTCGGACGCCATCAGCCGGGCGAGGTGGGAACTTTCGACGAGGTGCCGCAAGACGTTCTGGCCGAAGCTCGTGCGGTATCGCAGCGTGCCGATCAACCGCAGGAGCTCCGGGTCGAGATCGGTGATGCCGACCTCCGCGGCGGCGTCCTCGGCGGCCCGCTGGCAGCGCTCGGCGATCCGCTCCTGGCTCCGGGCGTGCACCTCCTCGATCCGCGCGGGATGGATCCGCCCGTCGGCGATGAGTTCTTCGAGGGTGATCCGTGCGGCCTCGCGGCGCACAGGGTCGAAGCAGCTCAGCAGCACCGTGCCGGGCGTGTCGTCGATGACCACGTTGACGCCGGTGACCTGCTCGAACGCGCGCACGTTGCGGCCCTCTCGCCCGATGATGCGGCCCTTCATCTCGTCGTTCGGCAGGTCGACAGTCGAGATGACCGACTCCGATGTCTGCTCGGCGGCCAGCCGTTGGATGGCCGTGACGATCGTCGCCCGCGCGCGCACCTCGGCCTGACGGACCGCCTCGGCCTCGATGTCGCGGACCACGACGAGTGCCTCGCGACGGGCATCGCGCTCGGCCGCCGCCAGCACCTCCGCGCGCGCCTGCTCGGAGGTCAGCTCCGCGATCCGTTCCAGTTCCGCGTTCACGCCCGCCTGCTGGATCTCCAGGTCTGCCCGCCACGACTCGAGTTCGCCGCGCTGCTGGTCGAGCAGGGTCCGTTGGGTGTCGAGTTCGCCGCGCGAGACGACCGCGGCACGCTCGCGCTCCCCCAGCATCTGTTCACGCCGCTCGAGCACCTCGGCCGTGTGCCGCAGCTCTTCCGCCTCGTGGCCGGTCGCGGCCTGCCGTGCCCGTGACCCGGACGCCGTGTCGGGTGCCCGTGAGCCGCGGCGGAGCAACACGATCAGCCAGGTGACCGCCGTGAGATTCGCTGCGAGCAGCACGATCTGTCCGACGAAGTTCGCTGAACCGGGCACCGTAACCTCCTGTCATCGGGGGCGTGCGCGCACACGATGGGTCAACGATGCCCTCGCTGAGCGGCCGATGCCGCTCCTGACGAGATTCACAGCCATCCACAACGTCACAGGTCAACAGGATCGGCCCCGACCCGCTCCGGTTGGTCACTCGGGTTTCACGCTGGTCGAACCATCGTGGGGACGCACGGCGTCCACGGTGAATCTATGATCGCGCACGGTGGCGCGCAACTCGCCATCGGACGAGCGATGATGGCTCACCCCGAGGTGTCCGGGTCGCTGGTGCTCAGTACCTCGCCCAGCACCCGGTGCACCAGCGACGGCGGGAAGCCCTTGCGGGCCAGCGCCCCACCCAACCTGCGGTACTGCACCTCGCGGGGATGCCGACCGAGACTGCGAGCCCGACGCTCGGCGAAATCACGGGCGGTGCGGTATTCGGACTCGTCGTCGAGTCCCGACGCCGCCTCGTCGACCAGGTCGGGATCGACTCCCTTGCGCTGCAGCTCGCGGCGCACCACGGCGCGCGACACGGACCGCGACGACTGCCGGGCCTCGGCGTAGCGCAGTGCGTACCGGCGATCGTCGAGCAGCCCCGCCTCGATGAATCGGAGGACAACAGCCTCGGCGATCTCGTCATCGACCCCCTTGGCGGCGAGCTTGTTCCGCACCTCGACCGCCGTGAGATCACGCCGGTCGAGGTGGCGCAGCGCGATCGCGCGCGCCACCTCGTAGGCATCGGCCGGCGGGGTGTCGTCGGGCTCGGGCCCGCGTGGCTCAGAAGGCCACTTCACCGGTCACCGGGTCGACACCCGCCGGCACCTTGGCGCGACCGCCCGACTTGCCGGCGCTCGGCTTCTCCGGCTCCTCGGCCCGCTCCTCTGATTGACCGAGACCGAGCGAGGCCAGAATCTTCTGTTCGATCTCGTCGGCCACCGTGGGGTTGTTCTTGAGGAAGGTGCGCGCGTTCTCCTTGCCCTGGCCGAGCTGGTCGCTCCCGTAGGTGAACCACGCACCGGCCTTGCGGATGATGCCCGCGTCGACACCCATGTCGATGATGCTGCCCTCGCGGCTGATGCCGAAGCCATAGAGGATGTCGAACTCGGCCTGCTTGAACGGAGGGGCCACCTTGTTCTTGACGACCTTGACCCGGGTGCGGTTGCCGACCATTTCGGAGCCGTCCTTGAGGGTCTCGATGCGGCGCACGTCGAGGCGGATCGAGGCGTAGAACTTCAGCGCCCGGCCGCCGGTGGTGGTCTCGGGCGAGCCGAACATGACCCCGATCTTCTCGCGCAACTGGTTGATGAAGATCGCGGTGGTGTTGGACGAATTGAGCCCGCCGGTCATCTTGCGCAGGGCCTGGCTCATGAGCCGGGCCTGCAGGCCGACGTGGCTGTCTCCCATCTCGCCCTCGATCTCGGCGCGGGGCACCAGCGCCGCCACCGAGTCGATGACGATGAGGTCGAGGGCACCGGAGCGCACGAGCATGTCGGCGATCTCGAGGGCCTGCTCGCCGTTGTCGGGCTGGCTGACCAGCAGCGCATCGGTGTCGACGCCGAGCCTCCCGGCGTAGTCGGGGTCGAGGGCGTGCTCGGCGTCGATGAACGCGCAGATGCCTCCGGCGGCCTGAGCGTTGGCGATGGCGTGCAACGCCACCGTGGTCTTGCCGCTGGACTCGGGACCGTAGATCTCGACGATGCGCCCCCGCGGCAACCCGCCGATGCCGAGGGCAACGTCGAGGGCGACCGACCCGGTGGGGATGAATTCCATCGGCTGGCGGATCTCGTCGCCGAGCCGCATCACCGATCCCTTGCCGTGTTGTTTCTCGATCTGGGCGAGCGCGGCCTCGAGGGCCTTCTGGCGATCTGCAACAGCCATGG
>DAIESZ010000177.1 GCA_027346035.1 Propionibacteriaceae bacterium | reverse complement strand
AGCACGCGTCCCGAATCCGTGGCGACCCAGACGCCGGCGGGGCCCGACCCGGCGACCACCGACAACGGCACGACGCGGCTGGACTCGGGCTGGACGACCAGACCCCTGGCACCCGCCACCGAGCGGACTCCGCTGGTGGTGAAGAACGTGAGGTTCACCGCCACCGAGACCGGATCGGGGTTGACGAGCAGCAGATCGGACGTGGACAGGTCTGGCACGTTGATGTAGGAGGAGGGGCTCGCGGCTCCGCAACCGGCCCACTGCCACTGCCCGTTCCGGGACAGGCTGCCCCCGACGGGCTGGTCGACACCGCTCGGCATCAGCACCCACGACGTCTTGGCGGCGTCCTTCTGGACGAGCCCGGTGACGTTGGCCGGAGTGGCGCCCAGGCCGCCGACCGCGAACGAACCAGTGGTGCTGCCGGCGATCAGGGTCGCGGGGGCGCTCAGCGCCGGGCAGGTGAGGCTGCGCACCGACGTGGTGGCCACATCCTCGCCGGCGCTGCTCGCCGGGTGCACGAGCAGGCTCAGGGCACTGGCGAGGGCCAGAACGAGGACGCCGGCCACCAGTCGCGCCAGGGGTCCGGTGAGTATCCGGCGGGCACGTGATCCCGACGTCCCGGCAGCGGTGCCGTCGTCGCCGGGTCGCCCGGGATCCCCACCGCCCGTGGGCGCGTCCTCGGGAAGCTCATCACCGGGGCGATCACGCTCGGGCGAATCGTCATCCACCCTGGGGCTCTCGCCGCTCGTCGGCGTGTCGTGGGGGGTGTCAGCCATCGGCGTGTCCTCTCCGCGGGGCGGTGGCGGTCCCGGCACGTCTCGGGCTGGTCAGGCTCGGCGAGGCCACGGGAGCCACCAGCACGAGCAGCACGAGCAGCACGATGATCTGGGTGATCGCCGAGCCGACCGAGGGGGCCATCGTCCAACTCACGGGGCCCTGGACCCCGGCCGGCACCGTGAACCGCTCCTGCCACCCGTCGGCCGATGGGACGGCCGCGAGCAGCGTGCCCCCGACCCGCACTCGCCAACGACTGTCGACCGGTTCGGCGAGCACCAGGGTCCGCGCGGACGTCGACGGCTGCACGAAACCCGCGCCGATGGGCGTGCTGGCCGCGGCGTCGATGATGCGCAGGCGCGACACCAACCCGGTGACGGCGTAGACCGTGGTGGTGGCGTTCTCGGGGGTCGACTGGAGGCCCGGCACCCCGTTGAGGACGCCATTGTCGGCACGCACCCAGACCGCCACCACGCCGGCGTCCGCGAGTCGCTGGGCCAACAGGTTGGCGGGCTGCCCGGAGGCGATCGACACGACGAGGTTGCGGAGGTCCTGCCCCCCGGCACCGCTGAGGACGCCGCCCTCCTCGGCCGTCCCCCACTGGGGACGGGTGGCGTCGCTGAGCTGCCAGGTGACCGGCGAAGCCCCCAGATCGATGAGCAGGGTGCGCCCGGCGCGGTCTGATGACTGCAGCGCGGTGACCCAACTGGGCCGCACGCTGCCCGCGCTGCGGGCGGGTCGGTCTCCGACGACCACCCAGCCGACGGCGATCGCGAGGCTGAGCACGGTGGCGGTGCCGATCGTCAGCCGAACGCCGCCACGGCGTGGGGTGGCGAGGTCGGCGTCGGGGGCGACGACATCGACGCGGTCGGTGACCGTGCGGACGAGCAGTCGGCAGCCGATGACCATCAGGGTGCCGAGGCCGAGCGCGATGAAGGCGACCCCGTTGACCCGCAGCCCGCGGCCGTCGATGCTCACGGGGATCCGTGGCAGGAATACCCCGAGGATCAGGGACGCGACGGCGATGAGGCCCGCGGCGGCGTCGCCACGACCCGCCCGTGCGATGCCGACGCCGAGCAGCACGATGATGTCGATCCAGACGATGATTCCGACCGCCAGCACGAGCACGGTGGGCAGCGCCGGGACCCGCGAGACGAGTCCGAGCAGTGCCAGCGGACCACCGCTCGCGGCGAACGGCGCGGCCAGTGGATCGGGGGTGGCGAGGAGTCTGGCCGGCGCGTCGACGAGCCGGGGAATCCACCCGGCAGCGAAGACGAGGGGGGCCGCCAGGGCCACCACCGCGATGCGCCAGGTCTGTGGTCGCATGCGGAGCACGACCAGGACACCGGCCACGATCACGAGCCAGCTGATCGGCTGGCTCGAGAACCACAGCAGGCCGATCAGCCCGACGGCCGCGGGCGCTCTCCAGGCGATCGGGCCGGTCGTCTGCGCACCCGCCCACCGCCACAGCGCCAGCCCGAGCCAGGGTGCGGTGACCACGATCGTCAGTGCGCCGATATCCCCGCGCTGGAGGACGCCCAGCCACGGCAGGAACAGGCCCCACAGCGCGGCCAGGGCCACGACCAGCCACGTCGGCGCGTCGGCGACCTCGCGGAGAAGGGATGCCGCACCGCGAGCGCTGATGGTCACCGAGAACGCCAGCACCAGCCAGATCCACAGCCCCGGGTGCCCCAGGGTGAGGGTCGAACCGATCGCCGCGAACCACAACCACGGCGCGGGTGCCCCGGCAATGCCCGGCGTGGGACGCCACCACGAATCCCAGGCGCTCAGGAAGCCAGGCGAGGGAAGCAGGTGGGTGGAGACGATGCCGCCGCCGGCGAGTCGCACCGCGGCCACGGCGCCGACCAGGCCCAGCAGTCCCCAGACAACGCCGGGACGCCAGAAGCTGGCCCGCTGGGGGGCACCCGCGAAGTCGTCACCGGTGAGCTCGTCGATCGAGGTGTCGGAGGCGCGCCAGTCGATCACCCTCGAGCCGATGGAGGCGGCGGCGTCGCCGATCGCGCCACTGAGCGTGCCCATGACGTGCGGCCGCAGCTTCTCGGTGGCGACGTCGGTGGAGGGACCACGGCCGGCGGCCAGGTCGAGGACCGCGGAGCGCGAGCGCACCAGTCCGCGGGTGGCGCGCCATTCCGACAGGGCGCGTGTGGGCGCGCGTCCGAGCAGGAAGGCCACGGCCCGCAGGATCCCGACGAGCACGAGACCGACCACGGCGAGCCGGGGACGCCGCGACCGCACCGCCACCAGGCGCATTCCCGACAGCCGATCGGTGGCTTCGGGATCTGGATCGGCGATGCCGCCCCTGGTTCCGGCGAGTCCCGCCTGCCGGTGGTGGATCGTGGCCCGTGGGGCCGTGACCACGCGTGCCCCATTGTCGCGAGCCCGCCAGCACAGGTCGACGCCCTCACGGTGCTGCAGCCGTGCGTCCAAACCTCCGACCCGGTCGAAGACCTCGGTGCGCACCAGCAGGCCGGCACTGGCCCCGCCCAGCACCTCATCGGACTCGAGCTGGTGCTGATCGATGTCACCGGGATCGGTGCCGGTGAGCCGGCTCCCCGTGAGCGAGATGGTCTGTCCGACCTCCTGCAGCTGATCCGGGTAGTTGCGCCTCCGGGGTCGCAGCAGTGCGGGCACGACGATGTCGGGCGAGGGCGTCGCCGCGGCGATCCGCAGCAACTGACCGAGGGCGGTGCGGGTCGGCTCGCAGTCGTCGTGCAGGATCCACAGCCATCCGTCGGCGGGTTCCGGTCCGACCCCGCGGCCGGCCCGCGCCTCCTCGCGTCCGGAGTTCACTGCGACCGCGAACGGGGTGTCGGCGGGAAGCTTGACGATCCGATCGATGAGCCCGCCGGCCTGGGCGTGCCGCAGACTCTCGCCGGTGTGATCGGTGGAGCCGGTGTCGAGCGCGATGGTGGTCCCGGGACGCGGATCGAGTCGGGAGAGCGCGGCCAGGGTTCGGGTCAGCCAGCCTTCGGCGTTGTGGGCGACCAGCAGGGCGACCACGTTGCCCGGATCGAGCATCGGCTCGGAATCGTCGGGCTCCTCGTGGGCCCAGGCCCACAGGTCACCGGCCGGGCCGGGGCCGCCGGCCTCCATCCGGACGCCGGAACCGGGGGCGTTCGACACCACGGCCCCGGGGATGTGCTCGAGGTCGGTCTCGTCGGGATCCGTCGGGAATGACGGGTCGGAATGCACCGCGGCTCTACCTTCCGTGGATGGGGTGTCGGAGCACCACCACGCTACCCGACGGGGTCGGCCCTCGCGGCATTGCCAGGAGTCAGCACCCCGGCAGGCGGAACATGCGGATGCGGCGGCGGCGATCAGGCCTGCCGGCGCAGCCTGCGCCGCTCACGCTCGCTGAGCCCACCCCAGATGCCGAAGCGCTCGTCATGGGCCAGCGCGTATTCAAGACACTCCTGGCGCACCTCGCAGCTCTGGCACACCTTCTTGGCCTCCCGGGTGGAGCCACCCTTCTCCGGGAAGAAGGCCTCCGGATCGGTCTGCGCGCACAGCGCGCGCTCCTGCCAGCCCAGCACTCCCTCGTCGGCAAGATTGGATTCGATGACAAGCAACTGCGACATGCTGTCCCTTCCGGCACTCGACCCGGACCCCCAGCGAAACGTGCGGGCCCCAGCGCGGCTGTCGCATCCCCGATGCGGCAAGGCTTTCGATGCGGGTGTCGATCCGACAACTTGTCAATCACGACACTCCGGCGCTCTGCACACAAATTACATGGGTGTCATTGGGTCGCGTCAAGCGCCCCGGCAAAGTTCACGTGCCTTCATCCATGCTCAGCCGAGGTCGGGGGAGATCTGCCCGACCACGGCGGCGACCAGATCCTTGACCGCCTGCGCGCCGGACAGCGGCACGACGAGCGTGGCGTCGGGCGTGGTGACGACGACGGTGTCGCGCATGCCCGACACCGCGAGCACGCTGTGGTCGCCGCGGGTGTTGATCAGGAGGTTGCCCTCGGACTCGGACACGACGACCGGGCCGATCACCCGGTTCTGCCCCGGGCCTGACGGCAGGTTGTCGAACAGCGCCTGGTAGCCGCCAAGGTCGACCCAGGTGATCGGCAGGGGCACCGCCACGACGTGACCGCTCCCCCGGCCCTTGGAGACGGGCTCCATGATCGCGTAGTCGACCGAGATCCGCTCCAAGTGGGGGTAGACCTCCTCGACGCGTCCCGGGTCGGCGGCGAGGGCGGTGATCAGCCGGTGCGTCTCCGGCTTGAGCAGTCGCAACTGCTCGAGCAGCGTGGCCGCGCGCCAGACGAACATGCCCGAGTTCCACCAGTACTCACCCGAGGCCACGTAGGCAGTGGCCACCTCACGGGTGGGTTTCTCCCGGAATTCGGCCACCTCGCTGCATCCGGGGAAGCCCTCGAGCGCACTCCCCCGGTGCAGGTAGCCGTAGCCGGTGTGCGGACTGTCGGGGACCACCCCGAAGGTCACGAGCGCCGTCGGGTCGGATCCGGCGATCTGGAACGCCTCCTCGAGGGCCGCGAGGAACCGCCCCACCGGATTGATGATCTGGTCGGCACTGAGCACGGCGACGACGGCGTCCGGGTCCCGGGCGGCGATGACAGCCGTGGTCCAGGCGACCGCGTTGAGCGAGTCCCGTCCGACCGGCTCGCCGAGGATGTTGGCGGCCGGGAGTTCGGGTATCTGCGCGGCGACGATGTCGGAGTAGGCGGCGCCGGTGCAGACGAGCACTCGAGCCGCGGGGATCGACGCCGCGACCCGCTCGTAGGCCAGCCGCAGCAGGCTGCGTCCGCCGATGAGGTCGAGCAGTTGCTTGGGTTGGCCCCGTCGGGAGAGGGGCCACAACCGGGTACCAGACCCGCCGGCCAGGATCGCCACGTATCGCATGGCCCGAAGCGTAGCCGGGCCCCGCGCGTCGGGTGTGACGCCCCGCCTTCGACGGAGGCATCGGGCGGCCCTCTCCCGGGGACCGCCGTGCGTCGATACCATGGCCCGATGATCTGCTGGTCCCCACGACACGGGATGCGCGTGACGTCGACCGGAGCCCCGTCGTGACGGGGGGGCTGTGCCGAATGCTCGAAGAGCGGGTGCGCCGCGACGGGTCACGGCCACTCGTCACCTGGTACGACCTCGACACTGGCGCGCGGGTCGAACTGTCCGCGCGCACCTTCGCCAACTGGGTCGACAAGACCGCCAACCTCATGGCCTCGATCGGTTTCGACGACCGTCCGATGGTGGGTCTGCCGCTGCTCGTCACCGACCCCGGGCACTGGGTGGGACTGGTGTGGGCGATGGCCGTCTGGCAGATCGGGGGCGAGGTGCAGGCCGACCGACGAGAGGCGCTGGACGCCGTCGATCTCGCGGTGGTCGGTCCCACCAACACCCATCCTGTGCCGGGGGTCGAGACCGTCGCCTGCTCCCTGCACCCCCTCGGCCTCGGATTCGCCACCCCTCAGCGGGCGGTGATCGACTACGCCGAGGTGACCGGCCAGCCCGACGCCCACTGGTCCGCGACGGCGGCCGACGCGACGCCCGCCTTCCGCGCCGGCACCACCCTGCGGACCGCGGGCGACATTGATCACGTGCCAGCAACCCCGAACCGGATCGCGTTGCGCGTGTCTGCGGGGGACGACCCCTGGGCACTGCTGGAGACCTCACTCGTGGCCCCGATTCTCGGTGGCGGATCGATCGTCCTGCTGGTCGGCGGAACCGACGACGCGGTCGACCGGGTGCTCAGCACCGAGGGCGCCCAGCCGGTGGTCGCCCGCGCGCAGGGTCCCGCACCGTCCTGACCGCCACGGGCAGCTAGCCTCCCGGGTGGCCCATCGGCGCCCCCCGCAGCCGGGCGGGCAGACCCACGAGGAACCCCGACCCCCAGCTCATGTGCATGACCGCGAGCACCAGCGGCAGCCGCACCCGCACCTCGGACGGCATGTCGCGGTGCATGGAGAGCGCAGCGGCCGTGACGCCGGCGGCGTAGGTCACCGGGAGGGCCCACCCCAGGGACAGTCCGCGGGGTCCGCCGAGGACCCCCCCGACACCCGCCAGGACGCCGGCCGCAGTGACAGCCACCACGACGGGCGGGGCGAGGTAGCGGGCGCTCGCGGTCTCGGGACGTCGTCGCATCACCTCACGCCGCCACTGCCCTGTGGTGAAGAACTGCCGCGCCAGGGCCCCGACCGTCGACCGTGGGCGGTAGGTCACCCGCAGGACGGGGGTGAACCAGACGGTCTCCCCCATCGCGCGCAGCCGGTAGTTGAGATCCCAGTCCTGGGCTCGGCGCAGCGTCGGATCGAACCCGCCGACCCGTTCGAGGGCGTCACGGCGGAACGCCCCGAGGAACACGGTCTCGGCCGGACCCTCCGGGGTGTCCTCCATGTGGAACCCACCCCCGCCCAGCCCGATCCGCGACGTGTAGGCGACGGCGACGGCCTGCTCGAAGGCGGTGCGCCCGCGGGCCTCCATGCGCCCGCCCACGTTGGCGGCCCCGGTGCGGCGGAGCACCTCGACCGCGCTCCGGATGTAGTCGGGCGGCAACTCGCCGTGGGCGTCGACGCGCACGATGATGTCGAACAGGCTCGCACCGATGGCCAGGTTGAGCCCCTCGGGCGTGGTGCCCGAGGGGTTGTCGATCACCCGGACACGGGGATCCTCGCGGGCGAGGCGGTCGGCGATCTCATGGGTGCGATCCTCGGAAGGGCCCACCGCGAGCACCAGATCGATCGTGCCGGCGTAGTCCTGGCCCAGCACTCCGTGCACGGACGCGGTGAGATGCTCCTCCTCGTTGAGCACCGGCATGATGACGCTCACCGGTTCGGGGGTCGGCGACATGGGCCCATTCTCCACCATGGCCACGCGCCGCCCGGGTGCCCGACCGTCCCGGCACGCCGAGCGCAACCCACAAGGGCTTCAACGGCACCTCCGCGATCCTCGGTTACGGTAATGCCCATGCCGGAACGTGACGCCGCCCAACGCAAGGCCGACATGGAGTGGCTCTACCGCAACGAGCGGAGCGCCGAGGACCGCAGCCGGGCCATGGACGAGGCCGAGATGGCTGAGCTGCGACGCCGGGCGGCGGCCAAGGCGGCGGCAGACCCGCTGCCGCCCCTCCGCGCACCCGCCGCGTTCGCGTCGACCCCCTCGACACCGCGCACCCCGATCCTGGCGGCATCTTCCGCCGCGGTGCCTCCGGCCACCGCGGGCCTGCGCAACAACCGGAGAAAGCGCCGGAGGCACCGCGGACACACCATCAAGGCGGCCATCGCACTCGTCGTCGTGCTCGTCGTCGGGTACGTCGGATGGCTCGCGTACGTCCCCGCCTACGCCTGGTCG
>DAIESZ010000159.1 GCA_027346035.1 Propionibacteriaceae bacterium | reverse complement strand
ACGCCCGTCAGGTGCAGGCCGTGGTCGGGGGTACGGGAACGCTGACCGTGCACGCCCCGGACGGGGACCGGACCGTACGGATCACCGGGAACCCACGCTCCTACGTGCTGTTCAGCGCCTCGTCCATCACGGCCGGCACCCTCGAGGTGAGCCCGTCCCCCGGGCTGCAGCTCTACTCCTTCACCTTCGGCTGAGCCCGGGCGGGGGCGTCTCGGGGTGCGGACGCCGCCGGCCGTGCGGGCGGCGTGGAGGGCTGCGCCCCCTAGGGTGGCGATGATCGAACCAATTCCGCCGCGCCGTCGGCCATCCGTTCCCCCTGCCCGAGGTTGCGCCCATGAGTGCCGAATGGCCCCCCGTCCCGTTCTCCGTCCCGCTCGACGAGGGATGGGTCTGTTCCCGCCCGGCCACCCACTTCGAGCGGGTGTCCGGCACCGCGCCGGAGCGCCACGAGGTGCGCCTCCCCCACGACGCGATGCGCGAGGCCCAGCGCTCGCCGGAGGCCCCGTCGGGCGGGTCGTCGGGGTACTTCCCCGGTGGTGTCTGGAGGTACACCCGCACCCTCGAGGTGCCGCGCGACTGGCAGGCCCGCTGGGTCTCGCTCACCTTCGACGGCGTCTACGCCGACGCCCGCGTCTATGTCGACGACGTGCTCGTCGCGCACCGACCGAACGGGTACGCGCGGTTCTCCGTCGACCTCGCACCCCACCTGCAGTTCGGCGCCCGCAACCGGCTCCGGGTCGACGTGCGTACCCACCTCGACAGCCGGTGGTACAGCGGAGCCGGCCTCTACCGGGAGGTGCGCCTCCGGGTGGCCGGCGGTGTCCACATCGCTCCCGACGGGGTGCGCGTCCACACCCCCGACGTCGACGACGACTATGCAGCGGTGGAGGTGGTGACGGACCTCGTCAACGAGACGTCGCTGATGCGCACCGTGCGCCTCGCCACCCGACTCGACGACCCGGACGCCGGGGAGGCGGTGAGCGACGACGTCCCGGTGACCCTGCCCCCCGGCGCGACCGTCCGGGCTCGCCGCCGTCTCTGGGTGCGTAGCCCCCGGCGCTGGTCGCCAGAGGCGCCGCAGCTCTACCGCGCGCGGGTCACGGTGCGCGAGGAGGATGCCGTCCTCGACGAGCGGGCCGAGGCCTTCGGCATCCGGACGCTGCGGCTCGACCCGTTCCGCGGACTGCGAATCAACGACGTCCCGGTGACCTTGAGGGGTGCCTGCGTCCACCACGACAACGGGCTCCTCGGCGCGATCTCGCACCCGGACGCCGAGGACCGCAAGGTGCGCCGGCTCCGGGAGGCGGGGTTCAACGCGGTCCGGATGGCCCACAACCCGGCATCCCAGGCGCTGCTCGAGGCGTGCGACCGGCACGGGATGCTCGTCATGAACGAGGCGTTCGACGTATGGCACAACGAGAAGACCGCCTTCGACTATTCGCGGTCGTTCGACCGGTGGTGGCGCGACGACCTCGAGGCGATGGTCGCCGGCTCCGTCAACCACCCGAGCGTCGTCATGTACTCGATCGGCAACGAGATCCCCGAGCTCGGGCGCGCCGACGGTCGGGTCACCGGCCGCCGACTGGCCGAGCACGTGCGATCGCTCGATCCGACCCGCCCGATCACCAACGCCATGCAGATCCTCTTCCTCGTCGACCTCGACGCCCAGATCGAAGCGGCCGGGGGGCTCAACCAGTTCTTGGGCGGCGTCCTCGACCGGCGGGCGGACGAGGGTCAGGGGTTCGCGGCCGGCCAGAACGTCGTGGCCACCTCGCCTCTTGCCGATGCGGCGATCGAGGAGGCCTGCTCGGTCGTCGACGTCACCGGCTACAACTACGCGGAGGGGCGCTACGCCTTCGACGCTGAGCACCACCCCCAGCGGGTGAGCGTCGGCTCGGAGACCTTCCCCACCCGGATCGCCAACAACTGGCGGCTGGTGAGCCAACACCCCAACGTCATCGGCGACTTCACCTGGGCCGGGTGGGACTACCTCGGCGAGGCGGGGATCGGGGGGCATGCCTACGAGGAGGACGGCGCGACCTTCCCCTACGGCCTGGGATACCCCAACCTCACCGCGGCGTGCGGTGACCTCGACATCACCGGGGTCCGGCTGCCGGTCTCGTTCTACCGCGAGATCGTCTTCGGCCTGCGCCACGAGCCGTACATCGCCGTCGGGCGACCGGCACGCTTTGCGCACACCATCCCCGCCCCCAACGCCTGGCAGTGGAGCGACACGGTGTCCTCGTGGACCTGGCCCGGGTTCGAGGGGCGGCCGATCCGAGTGGAGGTGTACGCCGCGGCGGAGGAGGTAGAACTGATCCTCAACGGGAGCGTTGTGGGGCGTGCGACGGTGGGGGAGCGGCGTCCACTGGTCGCCACGATGACGCTCAACTATCAGCCGGGCACCCTCGTGGCCGTGGCCCTCGTGGACGGCCGGGAGATCTCGCGCACAGTTCTCGTGAGCGCCGAGGAGGTGGCAGGGCTGAGGCTCACCTGCGAGCAGGCCGCCATCGCGGCGCCCGGTGGCCTCGCCTTCGTCGATGTCGACGTGGTGGACGCCGCGGGTCGGCTCAACACCGCCGGGGCCCACCGCCTGGGAGTGCAGGTGCAGGGCCCTGGCCGGCTGGTCGCCCTCGGCACCGGCCGCCCACGCACCGAGGAGCGGTTCGACGCGGCCGTCTGCACCTCGTACGACGGTCGAGCCCAGGCCGTCATCCGCTCCGACGGTCCCGGGCCCATCAGGGTGACGGTGATCGACATTGACACCGAACTGTCCAGCGGGGTCGTGATCGAGGCCACCCCCTATTCGGTGTAGCGTCGAACTTATTATGACGACACACCACGCGCCCGGCTTTTTCGACGAATGGGACCCCTGTTGGCTCGCCGGGCCGCACGCGGCGGAGGTGGCCGCCGCCGAGGTGGTGGCGCCCGGCAGGGACGCGGCGAGCGAGGTGATCCGGAGAGACCACGCCCTCCTGAGGCGGCGACTCGGCGTCGCGGAGTCCGGTCGCCGGCTGCTGGTCGAGGTGGCTGGGCGCCCCGACCTCGGCGACGAAGGGTTCGCAGTCGAGCGGCAGGGTGGCGACACTCGGCTGGTGGCCCACGCCGGCCGCGGCCTGGTCCACGGCTTCTACCGACTGCTCGTGACCGGGCTGGCGGGAGCCCCGCTCCGGGCATGCGTCCCCGCGATGTCGGTGCGCATGCTCAACGACTGGGACAACCTGTCCGCCGACGAGCCGATGGGCAGCGTCGAGCGGGGCTACGCCGGCCCGTCGATCCTGTTCGCCGACGGCCGGATGGTCGACGACCTGTCCCGGCTGCGCGACTACGCGCGG
>DAIESZ010000139.1 GCA_027346035.1 Propionibacteriaceae bacterium | reverse complement strand
CGACCCGACGGTAGATCACGTCGACCCGGCGCTCGCCCTGGGTGGTGCGCATCTTCACCGTGCCGCCGCTGACGAACAGGTCGCGGCCCTCGACCAGTTCGACGCCCATCGTGCGGGCCAGCAGCGAGTGTTCGTAGTAGGCGGAGTTGTAGACGCCCGGGGTGAGCACGACCACCGTCGGGTCGCTGACCCCGGCGGGTGCGGCGGCCCGCAACGCGGACAGCAGCATGCCCGGATAGTTGTCGACCGGCCGGATGCGCTCGTTGACGAAGGCCTCGGGGATCACGTTGGTCATCGCCCGGCGGTTGGACATGACGTAGCTCACGCCCGAGGGCACGCGCACGTTGTCCTCGAGCACGCGGAAGGTACCGGCCTCGTCGCGGACCAGGTCGACCCCGGCCACCTGGATCCGGGCGCCGTTGTGCGGCACGATGCCCGAGACCTCCCGGTGGAAGTGCTCACTCGACGCGATGAGTTTCCAGGGGATGATGCCCGCTCGGACGGCCCGGGGCGCGTCGGAGGTCGCGTACAGGTCGTGGAGCAGCGCTTCGAGGGCCTGCACGCGCTGCTGAACGCCCGCGTCGATGGTCTCCCACTCCTCGCCGCGGATGATGCGGGGGATCACGTCGAGGGGGAACGCCTTCTCCTCGCCGGCATGGTCGAAGGTGACGCCCTGGTCGACGTAGGACCCCGCCAGCGTCTCGGCGCGAGACACGAGTTCGGCGATCGACAGCGTCGCCAGGGTGCGCATGATGGCCGTGTGACCCTGCCGGGGCGTGCCATCTGGCGCGAGCATTTCGTCCCACGCTCTGGCGTGGGGGTAGTTCTCGAACATGCCGACCATGACTGCACACTAGGCGGCACCGGTTACGGCCATGGTCGTTCCGGTTACGGCCGTGTTGCGCCTTCCGGGCGCGATGGCGACGCCCCGGCCGGGCCGGCGGGACCGGTCAACCGGTCGGCAGCGTGGACGCCGGCCGGTGCAGACAGCGCAGGTGCTCCCGATCGCCCAGCAGCTCGAGCCGGCGCCACAGTGGGCTGCCGGGCACGGCCTGGCTCGCGTGGCAGGCGATCGCCCGCCGCTGGGCGGTCCGGTCGACGTCGACGACCAGGTCGATCTCGTGGGGGTCGTGTCCGATGAACCCGATACCCAGTTCGGTGTGGAGTTGGTCGGCGACCGCGCGGGGCAGCGTCCAGCCGAGAACCCCGAGCCCCAGCCCACGGCCCAGCTCAACGGCGATCCGGGTGGCCGCCGCGTGGTCCGGGTGGCCGGTGATGCCCGACGGGTCGAAGGTCACCAGTCCGGCGGGGGCGACCTCGGCCGCGTAGCCGCGCGCGTCCGCGATCAGGGCGTCCAGCGGCTGGTCCGCCAGGGAGCCGTCGGGATAGGACAGCAACCGGACGCCGTCGAGTCCCAGCTCGTCGGCGGCCCGGCGCAGTTCGTCGCGGCGAATGACCGCCAGGTCGCCGGCGACACCGTGCAGGGTCGAGGCCTCACCCTGGGTGAAGCAGAGCACGCTCACCCGGGATCCGCGGGCCGCCAGCGTCGACAACACCGCGCCGAGCCCGAACGACTCGTCGTCGGGGTGCGCGACGATCACCACGGTGCACGGCCAGTCGGGCAGCTCGGACATGGCGGTCCTCCTCGGAGATGGTGGGCGTCGTCGCGGCCGGCACGACACCGGCACCACGCCGCCGCTGCTACGGTACGCGCGTGACACACCCTGAGTCCGCTCCCCGGGCGGTCGGCGAACGCCGAGTCGGCGCCCGGGTCGAACTCGAGGTGACCGCGGTCGCCGACCTCATCTTCAGCGTCGCGGTGTCGGCCGACCACTCCGACGCGCGGGAGAGCCTGCGGGCCACGGTCGACGGCCGCGACGTGGCGTTCCACGAGGTCAGGGGCACGAGCCATCCCACTCGGCTGCACCGCATCCCGGCGTGCCCGGTCGGACGCTTCGAGTTACGGTACGAGGCGACGGTGCCCACTGCGGGTCTCCCGTTCGAGGTCACCGAGGCCGACGTGATCGAATTCACCCGTCCCAGCCGCTACTGCGACTCCGACCGGCTCGCCGCGGTGTCGACCACCCACTTCGGGCACCTCACCGGCTGGGAACTGGTGCAGTCGGTGGTCGAGTGGGTCCGCACGAACATCACCTACGCCAGCGGTTCCAGCGATGTGACCGATGGCGCGTTGGAGGCCTACCTGTCGCGCCGCGGCGTGTGCCGCGACTCGGCGCAGTTGGTGATCACCTTCCTCCGGGCGCAGAACGTTCCCGCCCGGCTGGTGTCGGTGTACGCCCCCGGACTGCACCCGATGGACTTCCACGCGGTCACCGAGGTCGCGCACGAGGGGCGTTGGCTGGTGGTCGACGCGACCGGCATGGCCCCGCGTCCGGCGATGGTGCGCATCGCCACCGGCAGGGACGCCGCCGACGCCGCGTTCCTCACCGTCCTGGGCGGCCGGGCGCACCTTCTCTCGATCCGGGCCGATGCGGTCCTCGACCCGGCGGCGCCTCCGCCCGACGACGACGGCACCCGGCCGGTCACCCTCGCCTGAGGCGAGCCGACGGCCTCCTCAGGCGAGCCGGATCACGTCGACGCCCACGTCGAGGGTCGACCGCTCGCTGTCGGTGTGCACGATCCCCTTGAGGGGCGACACGTCGCCGAAGTCCCGGCCGAAGGCTGTCACGACGTACCGGGAGTCGACGAACTGCCGATTGGTCGGGTCGATGGCGACCCACGTGCCATCGGGCAGCAGTACCGAGGCCCAGGCGTGCGACGCGTCCGAGCCCGCGAGTTTCGGCCTGCCGGGTGGCGGAATCGTCTCGATGTAGCCGCTCACGTAGCGGGTGGGCAGCCCCAGCGAGCGCAGGCAGCCGATGGCGAGGTGGCTGAAGTCCTGGCATACGCCGACCCGCAGGGCCAGCACCTCCGACAGCGTCGAGCGCACGGAGGTGACGCCGCGCCGGAAGGTGAAGTCGCGGTGGATGCCCATGGTCATCGCCTGCAGCGCATCCCCGAGCGGCATCGCCGGATCGATGTGGCTGCGGGCGTAGTCGGCGACGTCGTCGGCGTCGCTCACCAGGGCCGACGGGAGCCGGAAGATGCCGGTCCACAAGGGGTCGAGGCCGTGCGCCCGCGGGTCGGCCAGCATCGACGCCGCCTGGGCGACGGTCCAGCGGTTGATCGCGTCCGGATCGGGACGCGGGCGGGCCACGTCGACGTCGAAGGTCTTGGTCACCTCGAGGCGCCGGTGCGGCGTGCGGATCTCGACGTAGTGGCTGGTGTTGCCGAAGAAGTCGACGTGCTCGACGACCAGCGCCGGTTCCGGGTCGATCACCAGGTGCTGTGCGAGCACGGTCTGGGTGGCCGTGTGCCGCGGCGCCAGCAGGCCGCGCTCGTAGCAGGCCTCCACGTCGGCGTCGTAGGTGTAGGTGGTGCGGTGTTGCACCCGGTAGCGCCGGGGACCGAAGTCGTCGTCGCTCTGCGCCATCTCACCGGCCCCCGCCCCCGGCGACGGGCAGGCCCACTCCGGCGATGCCGGCGACCGCGGGTGCCCAGTCGGTCGGCAGCGTCCGGGTGGGCGCGTGCCGGCGGAAGTGCCGGCGGGTGAGCGCGTCGGACAGTCCCTCGAGCAGTCCGGTGAGCTGCTGGATCTCGCCGGTCAGCGGGTCGCGGTCTCCTTCGCACAGGTGGGCGGCGTCCAGCGCCCGCAGGCGGGACAGTGCCGGGTCGAGTCGCGCGGCCAGCGCCGGGTCGCCGGCGATGCGTAGGGCCGCGGCCAGCCGGGTCAGCTGGAACGCGACCGACCGCGGGTTGGCGACGTCGAGCAGCAGCAGGAGGATCGCCGACTGGGTGGGGAGCACGGGGCCGACGCCCTGCACGGTGCGACGGCGGTGCGTGATGCTGCTCTCACCGACGCTGAGCACGGCCTCGGCGACCTGACCGTCGAGCGCGGGTGGACGGACCGTGGTGAGGGTGGCGCCGATCAGTGACAGGGTCGCGACGGCGCGTTCGAGGCGGACGCCGGCGTCGATGAATCCCCACGACTCGTCGCGCACCAGTGACTCGGCGAGGATGCCGGACAGGGCGAGGGTCGACTCGATGACGCTGTCGAGCTGGGGCTGCAGCCGTGCCTCGTCCGGGGGGATGGCGGCCAGGGTCCGGTCGAGATTGCTGAGCACCCGCCACAGGTCGTCGGGCATGTTGTCGCGTACCTCGGCGGCGGCGGCGAGCAGGCGGGCGGCGCCGTGACGCACCGTGCCCCGGGTGCGTCGGCGCAGCACCATCGCCCGTACGGCGTCCAGGGGTGACGGGTCGGCCCCGGCCGTGCGCTCGACGCGGACCCCGGTGACGTCGAGCGCCGCCCGAACCATGGTCTGCATGACGCTGCCGCCGAGGGTGGCGCTGCGCAGGGCGTTGTCCTCGACCAGGTCGTCGGTGACTCGCAGGAGGCGCGCCGTGGCCTCGACGCGTTCGGCGTAGCGGCCGAGCCAGAACAGGTTGTCGGCGACACGCGCGGCCAGCACGTGGCCCGGACTGGTGGCCCGGCCGGGGCCGGTGATGCCGAGGGTGGTCGGCGCGGCGTCCGCGGGCTGTTCGGCGAGCACCCAGACATCCTTGGCGAGGGCCCCGGCCGCGTTGCTGACCAGCACGGACTCCTGGTCGGGCGCGACGCGTCCCAGGCCCCCGGGCATGATGTGCACCCGGCCGCCCTGGCTGACCCCGAAGGTGCGCAGCACGAACCGGCGCGGTTCCAGCCCGTTGGCGGTGACCACCGGTGCGGTCGACATCGGCAGCGGATCCTGGGCCGTCCATTCCCAGGGCCGGTGGGTGATCCGGTGACGCAGGTCGTCGCGCTCGGATCGGCTGAGCCGCCAGCCGGGCAGTGCGTGGACGCCGGCGTGGTGCCCGATGGGCTTGAACACCAGGTGATCCATGGTGTCCAGGGCGTGCCGGAGGTGGGCGGCGTCCCCGCACCAGAAGGTCTCGGTGGCGGGCAGCAGCAGGTCCTCACCCAGCAGGGCGCGGCACAGTCCGGGCAGGAACACCTGCAGGGCGGCGTTCTCCAGAACCCCCGCCCCGAGCGGGTTCACCACCGCGGTGTTGCCGAGGCGGGCCGCCTCGACCAGGCCGGCCACCCCCAGACGGCTGTCGGCGCGCAGTTCCAGGGGGTCGCAGAACTCGGCGTCGGTGCGGCGCAGGATCACGTCGACCCGACTCGAGCGTTCCCCAGCACTGATGTGGATGTGACCCTCGCGGGCGATGAGGTCGTCGGCCTCCACCAGGGTGAAGCCGAGCAGGGAGGCCAGGAAGCCGTGCTCGTAGTTCGTCTCGCTCGTCGACCCGGGCCCGAGCAGCACGCCGCGCGGGGCGTCGGCGCCGGCGGGGGCGACATCCTGCAGCGCGCGGGTCATGAGGTGGAAGAAGCCCCGCAGCCGGGCCAGCCGTGCATGCCGGTGCAGCCCGGCCATCACGGTGGTGACGATCCGCCGGGTGGCCATCGTGTAGCCGGCCCCCGACGGTGCCGCCGTTCGGTCGCCGAACACGCGCCAGGTTCCGTCGGCGTCCCTCCCGAGGTCGGTCGCGGTGAGCACCAGTTGGCTGGGTCCGTTCAGCCGGACGCCGTCGAGCTGCGGCAGGAATCCCGGATGCCCCACGATGATCTCCGGGGGCAGCAGCCCCTGCCCCATCAGTCTCCGCTGCCCGTAGACGTCGCCGAGGATCGCGTCGAGCAGCACGGCCCGTTGTTGTAGTCCCCGTTCGAGGGTCCGCCACTCGGCGTCGTCGATCACGACCGGCAGCGGATCGATGTGCCAGGGACGGCTGGGCACGTGCCCCTCGTCGTCGGCGGGCAGGTCGGCCAGCCCGTAGGTGATCCCGTCGTCCTGGGCGAGGCGCGCGGTCTCGGCCCGGGCTGCGAGCAGTCCGCGGCGTCCCATCACGGTCACGGCGTCACGGATCGCCTCGGCGGCCGAGGCGCCGGTCGGGGGCACCAGCTCGTCGGGGCCACCGCCGGTGGCCAGCAGCCGGTGGCGGTACTCCTCCACCGGGCCGGCCTGCTGGGGGAGGAGGGCTGGCACGGGCCAACCCTAGCCGGGAGGGGTATGGAGCCGGTGGCCGACCAGATCACGACATTCGCGCCGGGAGGGGAACCCTGCTTGCGCGATGGCGCCGCTGAACCCCCGGGGTGGCGACGGTACCGTAGGTTCATGGACGGGACTGAGTTGCACCGGGCCGAGGCGACTCGCCCCGTCATCATTCAAGGTGGCATGGGAGTGGCGGTGTCGGGCTGGCGGCTCGCCCGTGAGGTCGCGAGGGCCGGCCAGTTGGGCGTCGTGTCCGGCACGGCCCTCGACGCCGTCGTTGCGAGGCGGCTCCAGGACGGCGACGAGGGCGGCCACATCCGGCGGGCCCTGCGACACTTCCCATCCCGGGGCATCGCCTCGCGCGTGCTCGAACGCTTCTTCCGTCCCGACGGCCGCGGCGGCCATCCGTACCGCCCGCACCCTGCCATCGACCTGCATCCGAGCCCGGCGGCGATCGAGTTGGCGCTGGTGGGCAACTTCGCCGAGGTCTGGCTGGCCAAGGAGGGCCACGAGGGCATCATCGGGGTGAACATGCTGGAGAAGATCCAGACGGCGACCCTGTCGGCGATTCTGGGCGCCATGCTCGCCGGGGTCGACTACGTCCTGATGGGGGCCGGTGTTCCCCTCGAGATTCCCAAGCTGCTGAACGACTTCGCCGCCGGTCGCACCGGCGACGTCACGGTCGCGGTGGCCAATGCCACCCGGCCCTACGGCGCCTCGCTCGATCCGGTGAAGGTGCTCAGCGACGACCTGCCGGTGCTGAAGCGGCCGAAGTTCCTCGCCATCGTCTCGTTGCCGCTGCTCGCCGGGTTCCTTAACCGCAGCGAGGCGACGCGCCCCGACGGCTTCGTGGTGGAAGGGCCCCGTGCCGGGGGCCACAGCGCGCCTCCGCGCGGCAAGATGACCATCGACGGCGACGGTCAGCCCGTCTACGGGGTGCGCGACGAGGCGAATCTCTCCGCCATGACCACCATCGGGCTGCCGTTCTGGCTCGCGGGGGCCTACGCCACTCCCGAGCGGGTGGCGGACGCCGTCGCCGCCGGTGCCGAGGGCGTCCAGGTCGGCACCCTGTTCGCGTTCGCCGAAGAGTCGGGGCTGCGTCCCGACCTCAGACAACAACTGCTGCGCCGGCTCGCCGACGGCTCCCTCACCGTGCGCAACGACCCCCTCGCCTCGCCCACGGGCTTCCCGTTCAAGATCGCCGATGTCGAGGGCACCCTGTCCGACCCCGCGATCTATGCCGCGCGGGAACGCATCTGCAACCTCGGGTTCCTGCGCACGCCGGCCGAGCGCGCCGACGGCACGCTCACCTACCGGTGCGCGGCCGAACCCGCACACATGTATGTCCGCAAGGGCGGCGATGTCGCCGACACCGCCGGCCGTATCTGCCTGTGCAACGGACTGCTCGCCGACATCGGCCTGGGTCAGGTGCGCAGGGACGGTCACGTCGAGGACGCCGTGATCACCCTCGGCCAGGACCTGTCGGGTCCCCAGCAACTGCTCGAGACGCATCCGGACGGGTGGACGGCGGCCGAGGCGGTCCGCTGGCTCACCGGGTCGCTGCCGGCTGCCTGACCTGACCTCAACCCCATCCCTGGGGCCGGGCGGTGAGCGGACGGGGCGTCCCACCGGCGAGGGCATGCGGAATCTGACCCTGTCCCTCGTTGGGCCCCATCCGTCTCGGCTCGCAGTCCGTGGGCCCCGTGGAGGGGATCCGGGTCGAGGCGGACTACTCGGGCGGACCCGGCGCCGGGTCACGCCCCTCTTGAAGTTGGGCCGCGGATGTTGTCGGATCGGAGCGTGGCCGTTCGTCGAATGGGTGTACGGCGGCAGGTGGGCCGTCCGTGCCGAGTGTCGCGTGCCGGCCCTCGTTCGACCCGAGAGGAGACCGCAGTGGCTCAGTATCTGATCGCCTTCAACGACGAGTGGGTGCCCGACCTCACCCCCGAGGAGATCCGCGACAAGGGCGTCGCCGGCCGGAGCGTGATCGCGGAGATGCGGGACGCCGGCGTGTTCGTCTTCACCGACGGGGGCCTCGACGCCGCCACGGTGGTGTGCAGTGTCACGGCACGGGACGGGGAGCCGGTGTTCACCGACGGGCCCTACGTCGAGACCAAGGAGCACCTCGGCGGCTTCGCCGTCGTCGACGTGCCCGATGACGCCGCGGCGCGGTATTGGGCGGGTCGGCTCGCCGTCGCGCTCGGCTGGCCGCAGGAGGTGCACCGGTTCCCCCAGTTCGTGGGGGCCGAGGACGACATCGCGAAGTGACAAGGAGTGGTGATATGCCCAGGTATCTGTTGTCGGTCTACGGGCCGGCGGAGCGAACCAAGTACGGTGACCACCCGTCCAAGGAGGCGATGCTGCAGGCGTTCGCCGACACCGGGGTGTTCAACGAGAAACTGCAGCGTGAAGGGCACTTCGTCTTCGCCGACGGTCTCGACCAGGCGACGACCGCCTCCGTCGTCGATGGGCGGGGTGATGCCCCGGTGGTCACCGACGGGCCCTACCTGGAGTCCAAGGAGTACATCGGAGGTTTCTGGGTGATCGAGGCCTCCGGCCTCGACGAGGCTCTCGCGCTGGCCGCGGAGGGGTCGAAGGCGTGCCGCGGAAAGGTCGAGGTGCGGCCGTTCCAGACAGAGGAGACCATCGCAGCGATGCTGGAGGGGTGAGGTGCCTTCCGGTCAGCGCCACCGATCGGTACGAACCCGATGAGGGGCAGCCACGTCGTGGTGACGCTGTCGTGCTGAGGCGGCGGGCGAGCGTCTCAGGGCAGGGGTCCGTCGGCCACGTGGAGGTGATCGGGGTCGAGGGGAAGTGCGGTGGTGCCGCGGACGATGAGCCGCGCACGGTTCCAGGGCCGTGATTCCGCCTGGAACGGGTCCTCGGCACTCATCCAGTCGTCCCAGAACTCGCGGGCCTGCCCGGGGGTGCGCCCGAGGCTGATGTCGCGGGCGATGCCGCTCTCGCGGGCGGCGGTGCGGTCGGACTGAACCCACACGGTGAGGTCGGCGTGCTCGGCCAGGCTCACCCGGCAGGCGCCGACGCCCTCGACGACCAGCGTCCGGGTGGCCGGCACCTCGATCGCGCCCGGCCGATCGTGGCTGAGCCAGCCCGGCGGGGTGTAGGTGAAGGACGCGCCCGCCCGCCATGGGCCGATGACGTGCTCGAGCAGCAGGTCGTCCCAGTCGAAGATCGAGTGGTTCCACGCGATGTCGTCGGTGTGCACGATCGCCGCGTCGAGCGCGCGGGCGATCCGCTCCGCCGCGGTGGTCTTGCCCGCCCCCGAGCGCCCGTCGACGAGCACCAGCCGGGTGCCGGACGCCGGCAGCAGCCGCTCGAGTTCGGCGCGCAGGGCGGCATGGTCGAGGCGTCGCCAAGCGGCGACGGCGGGTTCGTCCGGATCGAGGTGCATGCAGCGATCCTGCCAGCCAAGGTGGGCCGACGAGGCGTCGCGGCGGCGCCTACCCCGCGCCGGCTCGGGTCGTTCGACCCGGGCAGGGTGAGCTCACCCTTGCACCTCGTGCCACGCCGCCCGGTCGGCGGCGGACGCCTCGACGGCGGCGAGTACGCGCTGCACCTGCAGCGCGTCGTCGAATGACGGGTGCGGCTGCGCGCCGGCGCCGATGGCGCGCACGAGGTCGGCGACCTGGTGGGTGAAGCTGTGTTCGTAGCCGAGTCCGTGACCCGACGGCCACCAGTTGCCGGTGTAGGGATGCACCGCCTCGGTGACGATGATCCGGCGGAATCCCTGCGCCTCGGCATCGTCGGCGCCGTCGTAGTACTGCAGCGAGTTCATGTCCTCGAAGTCGAAGGCCACCGACCCCAACGAACCGTTGACCTCGAGGCGGAGGCTGTTCTTGCGTCCCAGCGCGAACCGCGTCGCCTCGAACACCCCGAGTGCACCACCCGCGAAGCGCGCGGTGAACGCCGCCGCGTCGTCGACGCTCACCGGTCCCTTGGGCCCGTCGGCGGAACCCGCGCCACCGAGCCCGACGAACTCGCCTCCGACGGGTCGCTCGGTCACGAACGTCCGCAGCACGGCCGAGAGTCCCTCGATCCTGCTGCCGGCGACCCACTGCGCCATGTCGATGATGTGGGCGCCGATGTCGCCGAGCGAACCGCTGCCCGCCCTCGACTTGTCCAGCCGCCAGGTGAGCGGGGCGTTCGCGTCACTCAGCCAGTCCTGCAAGTACTGGGCCCGCACGTGGCGGATCTCACCCAGTCGCCCCTCGTCGACGAAGCGCCGGGCAAGTGACACCGCCGGAACCCGCCGGTAGGTGAATCCGCACATCGCGATCTGACCGCGCTCGGACGCGCGGCGGGCGGCGTCAGCCATCTCCTCCGCCTCGGCCACCGTGTTGGCGAGCGGCTTCTCGCAGAGCACATGCTTGCCCGCCTCCAGCGCCGCGAGCGCAATCTCGCGATGGGTATCACCGGGCGTGCAGATGTCGATGAGATCGATGTCGTCGCGCTCCACGAGCCGCCGCCAATCGGTCTCGGTGCTGAGCCATCCCTGCCGCTCGGCGGCCTCCGCCACGCGCTGGGCGTCGCGCCCGGCGACCGCCGTCAGCTGTGGCGTCGCCGGGAGTTCGAAGAACCGGTGAGCGTTGCGCCACGCGTGCGAATGTGCCGCCCCCATGAACCCGTGGCCCACCATGCCGACGCGCAAGGTGCGCGCCGCAGCCTGGCCTGAATCCGTCATCGTCGACCTTCTCTCTCGGCTGTCACTGTCGTCGTTCCCCGGTCGGGGATGGTGCATGGCCTTGCCGGGCCGACTGCTCAACCGTTCGCCCCGGGCGCGGCGGATCCGGGGCGTCGATGGCACCGGTCAGGCGATCTCGACCGCGAGGGACGTGCCGTGCGCCGAGGCGACGAAACCGCCCCGGCCGTCCGGTACCAGGTCGATCTCGACGCGCTCACCCGCGGTCGTGACCAGATACACCGGCGCTCCGGCCGCTCCCGGATACACCCGGAGCGTGAGCCCGCTGAGGTAGTCGTAGTCGGGCCGGTCGTCGCGCTCACCGATCGGCAGCACCGCGCCCTCGCGCACGTAGAGGGGCAGCGAGTCGAGCCCGTGCGTCTCGGTGCGCCAGCCGCCGCCCGGCACCCGCTCCCCGGTGAGCAGGCTCGTCCACGTGCCCGCGGGGAGGTAGAAGCTCACCTCGCCCGCGGCCGAGAACACGGGTGCGACGAGCAGGTCGGGCCCGAGCATGTACTGGCGGTCGAGATGCGCCACGGCCGGGTCGTCGGGGAACTCGAGCAGCATCGGCCGCAGCACCGGGATACCCCGGTCGGACGCCTCGGCACCCACCGCGTAGAGGTAGGGCATGAGCCGGTTCTTGAGCTTCGCGAACCTGCGGGTCACCGCCACCGCGCTCGTGGGGGATTCGTTCACCTCCCCGGTCCGGGAGTCCGTGTCGAACACCCACGGCACGCGGTAGGAGTGGCTCCCGTGGAAACGGGAGTGGCTGGACAGCAGGCCGAAGGCCACCCACCGCTTGAAGACGTCGGGATCGGGGGTGCCCTCGAAACCCCCGATGTCATGGCTCCAGAAGCCGAACGCGCTGAACGCGAGCGACAAGCCCCCGCGCAGCGTCTCGGCCATCGACGGGAACGATGACGTGCTGTCTCCGCCCCAGTGCACGGGCATCCGCTGGCCGCCCGTCGTGGCGGAGCGGGCGAACAGCACGGCCTCGCCCTCGCCCCGGATCTCCACGAGCACGTCGTGCACGGCCCTGTTGTAGAGATGTGTGTACAGGTTGTGCATATTCCCGGGATCGGTTCCGTCCGCGAACACCACGTCCAGCGGCACGCGCTCGCCGAAGTCGGTCTTGAACGCGTCGACGCCCATCTCCACAAGGCCCCGCAGCTTGTCCTGGTACCAGGCCGTGGCGTCCGGGTTCGTGAAGTCGACGAGGCCCATTCCCGCCTGCCAGAGGTCCCACTGCCACGGGTCGCCGTTCGGCCGCTTGACGAGGTACCCGGCCGATGCCGCTTGCTCGAACAGCGGAGAGCGTTGCCCGATGTACGGGTTGATCCACACGCAGACGTGCAGGCCCTTGTCGTGCAGCCGCGACAGCATGCCCGGCGGGTCGGGGAACGTGCGCGGGTCCCATTCGAAGTCGCACCAGCTGAACTCACGCATCCAGAAGCAATCGAAGTGGAACACCGAGAGGGGCAGGTCCCGCTCCGCCATGGCGTCGACGAAGCGCGTCACCGTCGCTTCGTCGTAGTCGGTGGTGAAACTCGTGGAGAGCCAGAGGCCGTAGGACCAGGCGGGCACCGCGGCCGGTCGGCCGGTGAGCGCCGTGTAGCGTTCCAGCACGTCCTTGGGTGTGGGACCGTCCATCACGTAGAAGCTCAGCCGCTCGCCCGGAACCGAGAACTGCACGCGTTCGACCGCCTCCGAGCCGACCTCGAACGACACCGGTCCGGTGTGGTCGACCAGCACGCCGTAGCCGCGGTTCGTGAGGTAGAAGGGCACATTCTTGTAGGCCTGCTCACTGGACGTGCCGCCGTCGGCGTTCCAGACGTCGACGCTCTGGCCGTTCTTCACCACCGGGCCGAAGCGCTCGCCGAGCCCGTAGACGAGCTCGCCGACGGCGAGGTCCAGCTGGGCGAGGGTGTATGCGGTCGAACGCACGGGGATGCCCTCGTCGGCGACCCATACAAGGCCGTCGACGAGCCCGCCCGGGTCGACTGACATTCGTGCCAGCGAATCGTGTCCGCTTGAGGTGAGCAGACGTCCCCTCGCGGAGAACTCGACCCGCCACGGTTCGCCCCGGTGCACGGTCGCGGTGAGCTCACCGCTGGTGAGAGTGGCGGCGTCCGTGCCGGCGTCCACCCGGACCGCGTCGACCTCACGTCGGAGGAATTCGAAGCCGGGGGCCCGGCGAGCGCCCGCGAAGTGCTCGACGTAAACGCCGATCACGCCCGGCATCGGGGAGTCGAGCCGCACGGTCAGTGTCGCGTTGTTGAGCGTGTCGCCGCGGTGCCGCACGACCTTGCTCGGTGCGATCACGGTCAGTGTTCGTTCGTCGGCCACGATGTCGTGGGCCTCGCGCGCGTAGAGCGCCCGCACACCGGGTCGCAGACCCCAGAACCCGTCGGTGAACCTCATCAGACTGAACCTCTCTGCATGCGTGTCGTGGTGGTCGCCCTGCGGCCCGGCAGCCCGCGCCGGGCCGCAGGGCGTTGACTGGTTCCGGACGCCGGAGTCATCCGGCGGCGCCGGTTCCCAGTCCGGCCGAGGCGGAGCCCCAGCCTCGCAACACTGCGCGCACCTCGTCGCGCTCCTCGCGGTGCAGTGCGACCTGGTAGGCGCTCTCGAGCACCGCGGAGAGTTCGACGGTGCGCCCCGTGGCAGCGGAGAGCACGGCGCCCTCCACCATGGCGAGGCTGTGCACGTTGGCGTGCACGTCTCCCGGCGGGGTGACGCCGGTGCGTAGTGCGGAGACGAACTCGTCCAGCGCGCCGGCGATCTCCCGGCGCGTGTCAGAACCGGGGACGGCGGAGGGCTGCGTGCCGTCGGGGTCGTCCCCCCGGCCGACGACGGGTTCCCCGACACCGTCCCACGTGGCGCTGCCACCCGCACAGCTCACCCGCCAGGCGCCGTTCCACGAGGTCTCGAGCCCGGGTGAGCACCAGCTGCCGGTGTAGGTGTAGCGGGTGCCGCCCGCGAATTCGAAGATCGCCGCCGCGGCCGCGTCACCGCGGTACCAACTCCACTCCGGGTTGAATCTGCGGCAGTCGACCGTCACGGGGTCGGCGTCCAGCAGGTACCGCGCCGCGTCGAAGGCGTGGATCGCCATGTCGATCAGCAACGGATGCTCCATCTCGTCGCGGAACCCGCCGAAGTGTGGCGCCTTGAAGAACTCCGTCGTGACGACACCCACGCCACCCAGGCGGCTGACCGCGTCCTTGAGCCGTGCGAGCTGCGGGTAGTACCTGCGGGACTGGCTGGTCATGAGCAGTTGCCCGCTCACCTCCTCGGCGGCGATCAGCGAGAGGGTCTCTGCCACCGAAGGGGCGATGGGCTTCTCGCAGAGCACCGGCAGACCCAGGAGCAGCGCCTCGGTGTTCACGGCATGATGCGCGGACGGCACCGTGACGTCGATCACGGCCTGGGCCCCGGAGGCGGCCACCACGGACGCGAGCGAATCGCCGACGACGATGTCCAGGCCGTTCTCTGCTGCCGCGCCGTGGGCCAGCTCGAGAGCCAGGTCGACCAGCCCCACCAGACGCACACCCGGGGTGCCGGCGATCATCCGAATCCAGGCGCGTCCCATGTTGCCGGCTCCGACGAGTACGACCCGCAGGGGTCCGTCATCGGGAACCATCGCGAAGTCGGCCATCAACCCTCGTCCTTGTTGTGCAGGGCGCCCTGGTAGCCGTGCCCGTGGAAGAAGTCGCCGGTGTCGTAGCGCAGCAACACCGGGATCTCGCGCTTCGGACGCTCGGACGCCACCCACTGGACACCGTTCGCGATCACGCGGCGCACGTCCTTGTGGTGGTACACCGGGAAGTCCTGGTCGCCGGGGCTGAAGTAGAAGATCTTCCCGTTGCCGCGTCGATAGGTGAGGCCACTACGGAACACCTCGCCGCCCGTGAACGAACTGATGAAGATGACCTCGTCGGGTCTGGGCACGTCGAACTGCTCGCCGTACATCTCCTGCTGCGGGATCTCGATCGGGTGGGGGACGCCCTGGGCGATCGGATGCGTCGGATCGACCGTCCACACCAGTTCGCGGTCGTGTTCGCTCCGCCAGCGCAGCGTGCACGTGGTGCCCATGAGTTTGGTGAAGATCTTCGACCAGTGCCCCGAGTGCAGCACCACCAGCCCCATGCCCTCGAGGACGTGGCGGTGGACGCGTTCGACGACGTCGTCCGAGACCTCCGCATGCGCGGCGTGACCCCACCACGTGAGCACATCCGTTGCGGCGAGGCGCTCGTCGGTGAGACCGTGCTCCGGGTCATCCAGCAGGGCTGTCGTGACGACGACGCGGTCGCCGAGGTTCTCCTCGATACCGGCCTTGATCGCGTTGTGCATGCCGTCGGGGTAGATGTCGGCGACGTGCGGCTCGATCTGCTCGTGCCGGTTCTCTCCCCAGACCACGACGCGGAGCGGTCGGTCGGCGGTGGGTGTCATGTTCTACTCCTCTTGTCGGTTTTCGATGGATCCTGATGCCGGGGTGGGACCTACTTGATCGCACCGCCGAGGGCACCTGCCGAGATGTACTTCTGGGCAAGAATGAGCAAGACGCTCGCGGGGATCGAGGCAAGCACGGCGGTCGCCATGACCGGACCCCATTCCTGCACGTTGGCGCCGAGATAGTTGTAGATGCCGAGCGTGATGGGCCGTACGGCCGGTGTGCTGGTGAGGGTCAGTGCGAACAGGAAGTCGCCCCAGGCGCCGAGGAACGTGAACAGCGCGGCGGTGACGATCGCGTTCTTGCTGATCGGCACGACGATGAAGACGAAGGCGCGGACGTCGTTCGCCCCGTCCACGAGTGCCGCTTCCACCAGGCTCGGCGGGATCTAGGCCATGAACGCCCTGATCAGGATGATCGCGAACGGGACCTGTGCCGCCGTGTCGGCCAGGATCAGACCAAGATACGAGTTGAGCAACCCGACGTTGTTGAACAGCGTGTAGAGGGCGTTCGCGATCACGATGGCCGGGATCATCTGGGTGATGAGCAGCACGAACACGAACCACCTCATGCCGCGCAGCCTGAAGCGGGCAAGTCCGTAGGCCGCCGGCGTGGCTATGAGCAGCGCCAGCAGGACCGTGCCGCCGGACACGATCAGGCTTGTGACAAGGTTGCGCCCCTGCTGCTGGATTGCGGTCTGGTATCCGGCGAACGTGGGGTGGAGGGGGATCCACGACGTGTTGGCGGCGCCCGAGTTCGCCTGCAGGCTGCTGTTGATCATCCAATAGACCGGGAAGATCATGATGGCGAGGAAGACGATGCCGAGCACCGTCATGGGCCACTGGTGCGCGGAGCGATCCCGCCGGTGCGGCCCGCCGTACGGGGTCATGATGGCCTGGGTCGCGGTCATTCGTCGACCTCTCTGCGAGTCATGTACAGGTATGCGAGCGCGAACGCCAGCGAGACGACGATCAGCAGGTTGCTGACGGCAGCCCCCTGGCCGAACAGGAACTGCACGAACGACTTCTGGTAGGCCCAGGTCGCGAGCGTCTGCGTCGAGTTCGCGGGTCCGCCGCCGGTGAGTCCCAGGATGATGTCCACCACCTTGAGCGTGTAGACCACGCCGAGGACGACGACGACGCCCACCACCGACCGGATGCTCGGCCAGGTGATGTGCCAGAACGACTTCCAGCCGACCGCGCCGTCGAGGGCCGCCGCCTCGTAGAGCTGCTCCGGGACGGCCTGCAGTCCGCTGTACAGGATGGTGGTGTTGAACGGAATGCCGAGCCAGATGTTCACCCCGATCACCGAGATCAGTGCCACGGTGGGACTGACGAGCCACGGCACCGGGGCGATCCCGAAGATTGCCAGGAACTGATTCAAGGCACCGCTGCCCTGATCGAGGATCCACTTCCAGACTGCCGCCGAGGCGATCAGTGGCAGCAGCCAGGGCAGCAGCAGCAGCGAACGCAGGAATCCACTGAGCGGAAAATGCCGCTTGAAGAACAGTGCCAGCCCGAGTCCGATGGCGAATTGGAAGATGATCGACCCGATCGTGAACAGCGCGGTATTGATCACGGTGGTGACGAATATCGGGTCGGTGACGATGGTGGCGTAATTCGAGAATCCCACCCATGGCGCGACCCCGGTGAAGAACGTGGTCGTCGTGTAATTCTGGAACGACATGGTCAGGTTCTTGATGATGGGGTAACCGAAGAACACGAACACGAAAACGATCGCCGGTGCGACGAAGAGCCAGCCGGTGAGTTGTTGCGAATACCTGCGACGACGTCGTGAATCGGCGGTGCCCGGGGTTGCGCGTCCGGTGCCTCGGGCGCCATCGGCTTGCACGGCGGCCATGTCACGCTCCTTTGCGGGTAGGAGGTCGTGGCGGGGCGGTACCGCCCCGCCACGACGACGGGTCAGTGGTTCGATGCCTGCGCCTGCTGCAACGCGGCGGCCGGTGTGGCCTTGCCGGTGAGTGCCAACTGGACGGCCGTGTAGATCGCGGTTGCGGCTGTGGGCCATTTGGGTCCGAGCTCCGCGGTACGGGAGCGGGCCGTCTTCACCGTCTCGACGAATGACTTCACCTGTGGGTGCGACTGCGCCCACGTGGCCGCGGACGCCTCGTCGGCGGGGACGTTGCCCGAGACCTTGGCGATCTTCAGCTGCATGGCCGGAGTGTTGAGGCACGCGACGAACTTGCCCGCGAGGGCCATCTTCGTCTTGTCGCCGGTCTGGGGAACGTTGAACGTTTCGCCTCCCAGGGGAGCCACGACCTTCTGCGAACTCGTCCGGACCGGGATCGGCACGCTGGCGAAGTGCAGCCCCTTGGTCGCGTTGAGCGCGGGGAGTTGCCAGGGGCCGTTGATCATCATCGCCGCCTTGCCGGCGATGAACTGGTTGTTGACGTCGGACTGGGCCCAGGTCACCGAGCTCTTCGACATCGATCCGTCGTTCTGCAGGTCGAGGACGAACTGCAGCGCCTGCACCGCACCCGGGGTGTTGATGTTCTTCTCGTCACCGCCATTGGTCCAGAAGAACGGCAAGAACTGCCACGTGCCCTCGTAGGTGTTGATGTT
>DAIESZ010000167.1 GCA_027346035.1 Propionibacteriaceae bacterium | reverse complement strand
AGGAAGCGCGCCCTTGTTTTGAGTTCTACTTTACCTAGTCAAAGTGGAAATGAAGGGGTGCCGGAGAAGGGACTTGAACCCTCACGCCTTGCGGCACAGGAACCTAAATCCTGCGTGTCTGCCAATTCCACCACTCCGGCGACAGCACCTCAGCGTGGCAGAGGCCGCGCTGAGGCACCAATCGGACGCCGCGCGGCGTCCCCTCGGTGCCTGACGCGCTCAGGCGTCGACTCCGAGTTCGCGGAGCAGGCGCTCCACGTGCCCGGTGGCCTTGACGTTGTACTGGGCCAGCCGCACCGTGGCGCTCCCGTCGGTGGCGACGTCGACGACGAACGTCGAGCGGATCACGCCCTCGATCGTCTTGCCGTAGAGGGTCTTCTCGCCGTAGGCGCCGTAGGCCATGAGCACGTCACGCTCCGGGTTCGCGAGCAAGGTGATACCGAGGTGTTCCTTATCTGTGAAGCGGGCCAGGCGGTCGACCGCGTCGGGGGAGATGCCGACGACCTCGTAGCCGGCGTCCCGGAAGGTCTGGAGCGAGGACGAGAAGTCGATCGCCTCGGTGGTGCAGCCGGGAGTCATCGCGGCGGGGTAGAAGTAGACGATCACCTGCTGGTCGGCGAAGTCCGACAGGCTTACCGGGGTGCCCTCGGCGTTGAGGAGAGTGAACGATGGAGCAGCGTCTCCGACCTGAAGTCGGGTGGGGGCGTTGGTGGCCATGGCGACAACAATACGGGCTAGGCTGACCGTGACAGCGTCCGAGACGTGCGGGAGACACAGCCAGTCGCACGTCATGGGCACGGTGAGCATGTGACGGAGGAACCCGATGAGTCCCAAGACCGGCAAGCCGGCCGATACCCGTACCGCCAGCCAGATCAGGGCCGACATCGCCGCGGCGCGCACGAGGCTGTCGAACAACATCGCGGGCCTGGTCGAAGAGGTGCATCCGACCGCCGTCAAGGGCCGGACCATCGATGACGCCAAGAACTTCGCCCGGTCCGAGGCCGACTACGCCAAGGGGCTCATCAGGAACGATGCCGGCTGGCGCACCGACCGGCTGGTGATTGTCGGCGGTGCGGTGGTGGGCGCCGTCGTTCTGCTGCTCACGGTGCGTGCGATCGTCGGCAGGGCGAGGTCCGCCCGCTGATCTGGCAAGCGCTGCCGGTCGCCCGGATGAGACGGCCGGCGCAAGGCGTTGGGGGTTCCGGGTAATTTGCCCATCCCGCGCCGAACCGGTAGCGTTTCTTCTCGCGCGCGCCGCTAGCTCAACTGGCAGAGCAGCTGACTCTTAATCAGCGGGTTCGGGGTTCGAGTCCCTGGCGGCGCACTTCAGAAAGGCCCGTGGCTAGCCACGGGCCTTTTGTCATGCTCCGACCCGGCGGCGGCCCGCGCGGACATGGGCGATCCGGTCGGCGCGCAGCCTGTCGACCTCGGGCAGGTCGAGGGGCTCGAGATCTCGCCCGAGGGCCAGGCTCAGCACGTGGTCGGCGAGGTCGGGATTGCGGGCCAGCACCGGCCCGTGGGGGTAGGTGCCGATCGCCCGTCCCTGCACGGCCCCCTCCGTGCCGTCACCGGAGTTGCCGATGCCGACCTCGACCTGGGCGAGCGGCGCGGCGTCCGCCCCGAGCGTGGTGAACCCCCCGTGGTTCTCGAACCCGGTGATGAGCGAGACCGAACCATCGGGCCTCGTCCACCGGGTGAGGATCTCGCCGACGGCCCGCTGCGGCCCACGCCGGGTGGTGACGTCCAGCAGCCCCAGCCCGTCGATGACCTCGTCGTGGTCGCCGACGGTGAACGTCTGACCGCAGATCTGGTACCCGGCGCACACCGCGAACAGCACCGCGCCGGCGTCCATGCCTCGGAAGAGGTTGGTGTCTGACGTGAGTGCGCGCACTGCGCTGATCTGGGCCATGTCCTCACCACCGCCGAGCAGGTAGACGCCGGCGTCCGGCGGAACGGGTTCGCCTGGCTCGACGACGATCAGCTCGTGGTCGATGCCGCGCCACTCGAGCCGTTTGGCGAGCACCATCGCGTTGCCGCGATCGCCGTAGATGCCGAGCAGCGACTGGTAGATCAGCACGATGCGGACCGGGCTCATGCGAGGCCTCCCAGACGGCGTAGGCGTTGGAACGGGGTGTAGGTGGCGATGCAGTCGAGCGTGGCAGACCGGTCGGTGAGTGCGGTGCTCAGATCGGGCTCGACACTGTGCTCGACCCCGGCATAAGTGAGCCGCACCGCGAGGTCCTGCGCCCGTGGCCCGGTGCACACGACGTGGCGTCCGGCGAGCTGCTCGTAGTCGACGTCCCACAGCCATGACACGTCACGTCCGTCGGCTGCGGCGGAGTCGATGGCCAGGACCACCGGGTCGGACGCCGCCAGCGGCAGCGACTCGGCCCATCCGGCCGGGTTCTTGGCCAGCAGGAGACGCGCGCTGGTGCTGCCGAAGTGGGCGGTGGCGTAGCGGCCCGCCGGTGACTTGACGTCTCGCATGCCGCGCAGCGCGTCGGCGGCGCCCCCGCCGAACTCGACCGCGGCGGCGAGCGCACACGCCGCGTTCGCGCGGTTGAACCGCCCGGGAACCTGGAGGGCGAGATGGTGCACGGTCCCCGATCGGTCGGTGACGTCGTCGCCGTGGACGACGTAGTCAGGGGTTGGTTGGCTCAGATCGCAGGCAGGACAGTGCCACCGGGCGCGGGACGCCGGCGTGGCCGGGGCGTGCACCAGGACCGAGCCGCATTCGGGGCACAGCGCGGCGTCCTGGGTCCAGCTGTCGCCGGTGTCGACCCAGACCGTGCGGTGCGCCGCCCTGGCGGCCCAGACCACCAGCGGATCACAGGAGTTGGCGACCACGACCGGACCCTCGGTGCCGGCCTCGACGAGCGCGTCGCGCCACGAGCGTCCGAGTGCCTTGATCTCGTGGTGGCGGTCGAGCTGGTCGCGGCTGAAGTTCAGCAGCACGAGCAGCTCGGGCCGGCCCTGGCGGATGAGTTCACGGACGACCCGCTCGTCGGTCTCGAGGATCGCGATATCAGCGTCGGGGTGCTCGCCCAGCGCCGAGGCGATGCCGTGGTACAGGTTCGCCCCGTCGGCGTTGGTGACGACCCGGTTGCCGTCCGACAGGGACGCTCTCACCGCGGCGGTCAGGAGATGGGTGGTGGTGGTCTTGCCGTTCGTGCCCGACACCGCGGCGATCCGCCGGTGCCGCAGCAGCTTGCCGAAGGCCTGAGGGTCGATGCGCAGCATCACCTGGCCGCGGATGCTGGCGCCGCTGCCGCGTCCGGCCAGCCGGGACGCCTTCGCGGCGAGGCGTCCCGCACCGATCGCGAGACCGAGGCGCACCCGCCCGAGGTCGTCGTCGGGGCGCCGACTGCGCGAGTTCGCTGGGACCATGGGCGCCATTGTGTCAGGTGGACCCGCGGCCCCGGTCACCTCGGCAGCGCGACCACCTGCCGGTACTTACCGCTCGAGGGGCTCGCCTCCGGCACGGTCTCGTCGCGGGTGATCGTGATGGGCACGATCTCCTGACCGTCGAGGTAGGCGCGTAGCCGGCGGATGGCGGCGTCCCAGGTGGTGGCGGGGGAGCCGGGGGCGACGGCCAGCTGAAGAGCCAGGGAGTCCCGTCCGGTCGGGACGACCCGGCTGCGCAGCACGCCCGGCGTCTGGTCGATCGTGACGCCGAGCGCCAGCGGTGGAAGCGCCCGGACGCCACCCGTGACGGCGTCCAGCAGCAGCACGTCGTCGCGGCGCCCGGCGACGCGGAAGGCCGCACGCCGGTTCCCGCACGGACACCGGCCGGGACGCACGGTCAGTGAGTCGCCGAGGTCGTAGCGGATCAGCGGCTGCACCCGATTGGCCAGGTTGGTGAGCAGAACCGTGTGCGACGGGCGTCCGGGCGGAGTGGGGGACAGGTCCGCCTCGACCGGCTCGAGGATGACCCGGTCGCTCGCCCGGTGCAGCCAGCCGTGCCCGCAGTCGAATCCGATGACGAGGCATTCGGACGCGGAGTAGGCCTCGTGCACCGGGGCGCTGAACGCCGCACGGATGAGGTCGCGTTGCGCGTCGGTCACCGACTCGCCGGCAAGCTCCACGAACACCGGCTGCACGTGCAGGCGTCCCGCGGCCTGCTCAGCGGCCAGCACGTCCACGCCACTCGGGTAGCCGGTGATCACCGCGGGATCGAAGGCGTTGAGGGCCGCGACCAGGTCATGCAGGGTCTGCTGGAGCGGGAACGTCCGGAAGGTCCTGCCACGCCAGCGTCCGCGGCCGCGTTCGTAGCTCACCCACGCCTCTCCCGCGTAGTGGCCGCCGGCTCCGACGACCACGGCCCACCGCCCGTCGCGGGCGAGCATGCGGGGCCACAGGCGGGGGGTCAGCCACCCGAGGTCGACCTGGATCGTGCCCGCCTCATAGGTGCGGCAGGCGTGCCGATCGTGGAGGAGCGGTGCGGGACGTGCCGTCGTCCCCGACGAGGAGCAGACGAGATAGCGTCCGAGGAAGGGCTTCCCGGTATGGCTCGGGTCCGCCGTGAACTCCTCGACGCCAGCCAGCGTCACGGCGGGGTCGCACACCCATCGGTCGAAGTCGGCGACGAGTTCCGCCTTCGTCACGACGGGGTGGTCGTCGAGTCGGGGGTTGTCAGGAAGGCCTCGGTAGAGGTCTCGGTAGTGCCGCGAGCTCCGGCGCGCCCAGGCGACCAGTTCGGCGAGCCGCTTCAGCTGCCGCGGCGTGGGGGTCTGCCCCCAGCCGCTGCAGGTCCTCGACCCGGATCGTCCCCGGCCGCGGGGACTGGTCGGCGGCGTGGAGGGTCAGGCCGTCGGGAGCGGCGTCCACCTCGGACAGGTGGCCCCGGGGCGACGCCCGCGCGGGCCGGGTCGTCGGCAGGGGAGATCAGTTGCCCCGATCCGTTGGTGGTGACGTTGGTCGTGGCGAACCAGTGGCGGTCGTGGTGGTGGCGCAGCGCGAGGCCGACACCCGCGGAGTCACCCCGGCACGTCGTGAGGTCCAGTTGGTCGCGCCGAGCCAGGACGTTGCCCACCTGCCGCCAGCCGGCGAGGTGATCCGTTCGGAACACCGGCGCGCCCGGGAAGTGCTCGAACGAGGAGTTGGCAAGGCTTGCGGCGTCCGGCCCGGCGCAGATCGGCGGTTCGGGACGCTGCCGGTGATCGCGGGCTGGACGTTGTGGAACACCATTGGTCACCTCTGCACTGCGATGAGTTCGGCGCCATCATCAGCGACCGGTGAGAACCCACCCGATGACAACTCATGGTCTCAGGGCTCGGCGGCAGTCTCCCCCTCCGACAGTGGGGGCATGGCGCGGGTCGCGAGTCGAGCGCGCTTCCGGTGCACCGGCGCCTCCGGTGCGAGGACGGCTGCGGGGTTGTCGGGGGTGGGCCGGTCCGCGTCCTCGGGGTCGACGTACTTTTCGGGACGTTCACCCGAACGCGCGACTTTGGCTGCGAAGTCGTCCACATAGTGCTGCAAGTCACGTTCAGTCCGGCGATACCCCGTGGACGCGGGCCGCTTGGGCAGTTTGAGGTCGGGACGCTGAACGTGCTCGTATTTCACCGAGGCCAGCAGGTCGGCGATCATGTTGAGTCGGGCCCGCTTCTTGTCCTCCGCCTCGACCACCCGCCAGCGGTTGCCCGGTATGTCAGTGTGCACGAACATCTCGTCCTTCGCCCTGCTGTATTCCTCCCAGCGCGTCAGCGACTCCACGTCCGTGGGGGACAGCTTCCAGCGGCGCATCGGGTCGGTGAGGCGCGAGCGGAATCGTCTCTCCTGTTCCTTGCCCGAGACCGAGAACCAGTACTTGCGGAGCATGATGCCGTCCTCGATCAGCATCTGCTCGAAAATCGGGCACTGCCGCAGAAAGCGTTGGTACTCGGCGGGCGTGCAGTAGCCCATGACCCGTTCGATCCCGGCGCGGTTGTACCACGATCGATCGAACAAGCGGATTTCTCCGCCGGCCGGCAGGTGTTCGATGTAGCGCTGGAAGTACCACTCCGTTCGCTCCCGCTCCGTGGGAGCCGGGAGCGCGACGATGCGCGCGACGCGGGGGTTGAGGTACTCCATGATGCGCTTGATCGCGCCGCCCTTGCCCGCGGCATCACGGCCCTCGAAGATCACGACCAGGCGCCTGCCCTCGGAGCGTATCCACTCCTGCATCTCAACCAGCTCAGCCTGCAGCTTGGTCAGTTCGGCCTCGTACAACACATTGTCGAGCTTCGGGTGCTCCTTTGCTCCCATCCCGCCATCGTGTCAGGTCTCGCCCACTCCCGCGCCATTCGGGGGTGCGCCGGTGCGGCAGAGGAGATTGAGGCAGATGGCAGCCCCGCAAGGAGCCGGAGCAGCGTAGCCTCTCGGCATGGTCAATGGCATGGCAGAGGTGAGCCCCGAGCGAGGGACCCTCCTCGGCCGGGGACCGCGCGAGACCGAGCCGCCCTGGGTGCGCGACCCGCACGCGGGGCGACATGAGTGGCGGCGCCTCTTTTCCGAGGTGCTCGGCACCTTCCTGCTTGTCGTGGTGGCCGCCGGTGCGCCGGTCGTCGACGCCGTCTCTCACGGCCAGGTCTCCCTCGGTGCCCAGGTCGTCGCGCCGGGCCTCATGGTGATGGCGATCATCTACTTCATGGGCATGGTGAGCGGCGCCCACCTGAACCCTGCGGTCAGCCTGTCCTTCGCCGCGAGAGGCAACTTCCCGTGGAGCCGGGTGCCGGGCTACATCCTCGCCCAGCTGATCGGAGCCACCGCTGCGTCGCTTCTGCTACGCGCGCTCTTCGGCACCGTGGGCCACCTCGGCGCGACGCTGCCCGGCCCGGGGATCTCTTCGGGCACGGCGTTCGTCCTCGAGACGCTCCTCACCTTCGGCCTGGTGAGCGTCATCCTCGGAACGGCTTCCGGGGCGCGCAACCTGGGCGCAAATGCCGCGCTCGCAGTCGGCGGCTATATCGCACTCGCCGGGCTGTGGGCCGCCCCCATCAGCGGGGCGTCGATGAACCCGGCCCGCTCGTTCGGCCCGGAGCTCGTCACCGGCGACTGGACGAGCTGGTGGGTCTACGTCGCCGGCCCGGTCGCCGGTGGCCTGCTGGCGGTCGGTATCGCCTGGATCCTGCGCGGACCTCCGAGCCTGGCCGCCAACGTCGCGGCCCAGGGGGAGGCCCCCGATGACAACCGGCCCGAGACGCGGGCACCAGAAACAGGAGCAGGAGGGAGCAACCATGGCCGGTGAGCACTGGAAGAACGAGCCCGAGGAGCAGGACTACCCTGCAGCCCGCAGTTACCTGTCCCTCCTGGTCGACCCCCGTGAGGCGAAGAAGACCGCCAAGGCCCTGGCTGGCAAACCCGAGGCAGCGCGCTACAAGGCGAAGGACATCCTCCGGGCGGCCGGCCTTCCCCTCCTGCCGCTCGACGACCCCGAGGTGGCAAAGGACCTCGCGAAGGTGAGGGCCGGCACGAAGCTATCCCCGGTCCTGCTCGTGCGGGGCGACCCGCTGTGGGTCGCCGACGGCTACCACCGGATATGCGCCAGCTACCACCTCGACGAGGACGCCGAGATCCCCTGTCGCATCGTCGCGAGGCCACGTGTGAACACCGGGCGAAAACGCATGCGGAAAGCTCCTACATGACCGCGTCCGCCTCGGCTGCAAGGCGGTCTCGAGGGTTCTCTCGAAACTCGCTGTAACGGACCGGCGAGATCGCCACGATCACCCGCCCCTCACGACGAAGCATCCGCAGCCGCTCGAATCGAG
>DAIESZ010000076.1 GCA_027346035.1 Propionibacteriaceae bacterium | reverse complement strand
AGCTCGGCATGGAGGCGATCTGGCGGATCGAGGTCGAGGATTTCCCGGCCTTCATCGTCGTCGACGACAAGGGCAACGACTTCTTCGCCGAGGTGAACAAGCCGATCGCGCTCACCATCCAGAAGGCGCCCGGCGTCTGAGACTCGGCGTCTGAGACTCGGCGTCCGAGACTCGGCGTCTGAGGACCGTGCGGCGTACGACCGGGCCGACGGCGTACGACTTGTCGGCGGATCCGTCCGGGTCGTACGCCGCGACCACCGGGTCGTACGCCGGGCAGCGGTTGGCTACGCCGGTCGTTCAGCTTTCACCTAACACTCACCGCAGTGCTAGGCGGTTCACAGCTATCACACAGCTTGACCGTCGACCGTAGTTCCATGAGCGCAACCAGTGCCATGCGGCGCGCCCCGGACGCCGGCCGGCCCAGCCCCACGGCTCGTCGGCAGGGTCCGCTGCCCTCCACGAGGACGCCGGATCCGCGGCCCGGCCCGGTCAACAAGACCGGCAACGCGGTGCGGGCGTTGCGCGCCGACCTGCTGACGGTCGTTGCCTGGGTCTCGATCGCCATGACGATCGCGATCTTTCTCGCCGACCAGGGCCTCAGCGGGTGGGGAAGCCTCGCCGGGGCCACCCGTCAGATCGGCATCCTCACCGGCCTCGTCGGCGCCGATCTCATGGTGATCTCGCTGCTGCTGAGCGCCCGGATCCCATTCGTCGACAAGGCGATCGGCCACGATCGGGCGCTCGCCAAGCACGGCGACCTCGGCCAGTGGGTACTGACGCTGATCCTGGCCCACGGGGTGATCCTGCTCGTCTCGTACTCGCTGACCTACAAACTCAACGTGATCACCGAGTTCGGCCTGCTGATGCAGACCAACGCGTACCTGTTGGCGGTGGTGTCGGGTGCCCTGCTCACCGTCGTGGCGATCTCGTCGATCGTCATGGCGCTGCGCCGCCGAATGCCCCAGGAGATGTGGCACATCATCCACCTGACGACCTACATCGCGGTCATCGCGTCGATCCCGCATCAGTTCTCGATGGCGATCGTCGTCAATCACGGCTTCGCCCGCACCTACTGGATCGGGATGTACGCGGTCACCGCCTTCTGCCTCATCGCCTTCCGGCTGCTGCTACCGCTGTTCACCTCCCTGGAGCACCAACTCACGGTGGCCCACGTCGAACGGCTGTCCGCCGACGCGGTGGCGATCACGATGACCGGTAAGCATCTCGACCGGTTGGACGCCGACGGCGGCCAGTTCTTCTACTGGCGGTTCATGACCCCGACACTGTGGTGGCATCAGCACCCGTTCTCGTTGTCGACGGCCCCCGATGGCGAGAGCCTGCGGATCACCGTCCGCGCCCAGGGCACGGGAACCCGCCAGCTCATCGACAGCCTCCGCCGGGGCGACCGCGTGTGGTTCGAGGGTCCCTACGGCCTGTTCTCCGACGTCGTGCGCACCCGCAACGCGGTCGTGCTCATCGGGGCGGGCGCCGGCATCGGCCCGATCGTCTCCCTGCTGCAGGACACCGACATCACCCCCGGCCGGGCGCTGGTCGTGCTGCGGGCCTCGACTCCGGCCGACCTCCTGCACTTCCATGAGGTCCGCAACCTGTGCGCCGCCCGCGGGGCCCAGCTCGTCACCCTCGTCGGACGCCGCAGCGACACCAGTCCGTGGCTGCCGGCGTCGGCCAACGGGGCGCGGCTGGTGCAGTGGGCGCCATGGCTCAGCAACGCCGACGTCTACGTCTGCGGCCCCGACTCCTGGACCGATTCGGTGGTCGACGAGGTGAGGGCGTCCGGCGTCCCCGACAAGCAGATCCACTTTGAAAGGTTCTCCTGGTGAGTACTCGCGCGAAGTTCGCAGCCTCCATCGCCTCCGCCGGGATCGTCGCCGTCGGCTGGCACCACTACGCCGGAGTCCCCGCGGCGGCCGGTGTTGCCGTGCCCATGGCCACCACGACGGTGACCGTGACCCAGAAGCCGACCACGTCGTCCAAGGCCACGACGTCGTCCAAGGCGAGCTCATCGTCCAAGGCGAGGTCGTCGTCGAAGGCCAGTTCCTCAAGCTCCACCGCCGGCACATCGTCGGGGAACACCAACTCGAACTCGAACACGAACACCAACTCGAACTCGAACACCAACTCGAATTCCACCGGCACCTCCCAGACCGGCTCGGGGTCGGGCAACCAGGGCTCCACATCGGGCGGTTCGACCGCGGCCAGCACCGGGTGGAAGGACGGCACCTACACCGGCCAGACGGTGCAGCACCCCTACGGGTCGGTGACGGTCACCGTGACCATCAGCGGCGGCAAGATCGCCAACCTCACCGAGCAGGTCAACAGCGACGGCGGCCAGTCGCAGTACATCGACCAGCAGGCCGTGCCGATGGTTAAGCAGGAGGTCCTGGCTGCCGACTCGGCCGCCGTGTCGACGATCGGCGGCGCCACCTTCACCTCGGCCGCCTACCTCCAGTCGTTGCAGTCCGCGCTCAACCAGGCCTGAGCGGTGACCACGCTCATCGCCACCGACATCCGGCACGTCTTCGAAACGATGGGCACGGTCGTGTCCGTGGTCAGTCCGGCCGGACGCCTCACCGGTCCGGTGCGCGACGGGCTGGCGCAGGCCTTCGACCGGCTCGACCGGCGCTTCAGTCTCTACCGATCCGACTCGGAGGCCACCGCGGTGGCGGACCACCGGTTGCTGTTGCGCGATGCCTCACCCGAATATCGCCACGCCTACGACCTGGCGGTCGGCTGGACCACCGACACCGGTGGGGCCTTCACGCCCCACCGTCCCGACGGGCGGATCGACCTGGCCGGGGTGATCAAGGCGTTGGGCATCCAAGATGCCAGCCGGGTGCTCGCCCCCGAGGGAGACGACTGGTGCATCAACGCGGGCGGCGACGTGCTCGTCTCGGGTGGGGAACGCCCCGGTAAGCCGTGGGTCGTCGGCATCGTCGACCCCGACGACCGCACCCGTCTCGCGAGCCAGTTCACGTGCTCGGCACAGTTCCCGGCCGTGGCCACCTCCGGGATCGCCGAGCGGGGTGAACACATCTGGCGGGTGGGCGCCGACCGCACCTTCGTGCAGGTGAGCGTCGCGGCGTCCGACATCATCACTGCCGACGTGTTGGCCACCGCGATCCTCGCGGGTGGCCCGGCCACCCTCGACCTGGCCACTCGCCGGTGGCGGATCGAAGTGCTCGCCTTCCTGGGCGACGGCACGGTGCGGGCGACGCCGGCCTTTCGGGCCGGGTCGTCGAAAACCCGGCCGGGCCAGGGACTGGCTGGCTAGCATCGAAGCACGGGCAGTTTGCCCGCGCTGAGGAGGCGCAGCGATGATCCCCTTCGATCCCACATCGCACATCGTGGTGGGCACCGATCTGTCCCACCGGGCCGACCAGGCCGTCACCTGGGCGGCCGACCGGGCCGCCGCCCGCGCCGAGCCGCTCATCGTCGTGCTCGTTCTGGCCGACCTGCCGATCCCCAAGAAGAGTCACGTGTTCGCGGCCATCCGCACGGGTGACTACCTGGCGGACCTGCGGCGCCGTGCCGACCAGCGGGTGGCCGAGGTGCGCGAGCGCATCCTTGCCCGCCACCCGCAACTCGAGGTCAGCGCGCTGGTCGTCGAGGGTGTGGCGGCCGAGGTGCTCGCCGAGGCGTCCCGCACGGCGTCCCTCGTCGTGGTCGGGGCCCGCGGGCGCTCCGCGCCTGCCACGGTCAGGGCCCTCGGCGGCACAGCCGACGCCGTCACCGCGCACTCGGTCGGTCCGGTGGCGGTGGTCACCGATCTCGGCCAGCCGACCGCCGAGGGACCGGTGGTCGTCGGTGTCGATGACTCCGTGGAGGCGCTGGCCGCGGTGAAGTTGGCAATCGACGAGGCTGCCCGCACGTCACGGCGTCTCATCGCGGTGCACGCGTTCGACGATCTCGGGGCGTTGTTCACCTCGGGAATGGGCCTGTGGAGCGTCGACGTCGGGGAGGCGACCTCCTACTTCCACACCATGGTGGGCGATCTCATCGCCCCGTACCTCGCCGACCATCCCGAGGTGAAGGCCGAGATCCGGGTCGAACCCGGCCGCGCCGCGACCGCGCTCGCCGAGGCGTCGGTCGACGCCTCGCTGCTGGTCGTCGGGTCGAGGGGCCGCGGTGGCTTCCTCGGGCTGTTGCTCGGGTCGACCAGCAAGGGTGTGCTGCGCGAGGCCGAGTGCCCGGTGATCGTGGCCCGGCCACGGCACCTCCGGTGAGGCCGGCTCGGCGACAATGACCCCATGACCGAGCGCACGCTCATCCTGATCCGGCACGCGAAGTCGTCGTGGGCCGAGGTGATGC
>DAIESZ010000074.1 GCA_027346035.1 Propionibacteriaceae bacterium | reverse complement strand
CTTCATCCGGTGGATCATCGAGAACGACCGCCACGACGTCTCGTTCCTCCAATGCGCCAACCCGGCGGCTGCCACCCAGCGGGGTGAGAACTCGTGGACGAACGCCTCGCTCCTGGTGAAGATCTCCGACGGCGCACCCGGCGCCCTCGTGCGAGCCGCCGACGTCCTCATCGACGACGTGCCCCTCCGCGCGGCCGAGAACCGGCCCTACACAGACCCGGCCAGCGGGGAGGAGAAGGAGTACGAGGAGCCCTTCTTCGTCGCGATGGTCGACGGCACGCCGGTCGCCGTCGACATCAACGACGAGGAGAACCCCGTCTTCGGCGACCTCCTCGTGGACACGACGCTGCCCGATGGCACCCGCGTCAAGAGCGGGCTGCAGGTCGTCCTCGAGGCTTCGCGCGAGCACACCGTCGCCGAATGGGCCGAGATCGTCGGGATCGACGAGGCCGCCCTCGTGGAGGTGGCGACCGAGCTCACCAGCTACGGCAAGGCAGCGGCCGTGGACATCCACCGGGGCGTCAGCCAGCACACCAACGGCTTCTACAACGTCCTCGGCTGGTACACGGTCAACATGCTCCTGGGCAACTTCGACGCCAAGGGCGGAATGGTGCTCGCGAGCACCTACGACACCAAGGGCGCGGGCAAGGGTGAGCTGTTCGACGTCACGAAGCACGAAGGCAAGGTCAGCACCTTCGGCATCAGCTCGATCCGACACGGCGTCGACTACGAGAAGAGCACCCTGTTCGAGGGCTACCCGGCCAAGCGGAACTGGTATCCGCTCGCCAGCGACGTGTACGAGGAGATCATCCCCTCGATCGGTGATGCGCACCCGTACCCGGTCAAGGCACTCGTCTTCTACATGGGTGCCCCGACGTACGCCCTGCCCGCGGGCCACACCAACATCGAGACACTCCAGGACGTCGAGAAGCTGCCGCTCTTCATCGCCAGCGACATCCTCATCGGGTCCACCTCGATGTATGCCGACTACATCTTCCCGGACCTGAGCTACCTCGAGCGGTGGGAGTTCCAGGGCAGCCACCCCACCGTCCCCAACAAGGTCCAGCCGGTCCGGCAGCCGGTGATCGCCCCGATCCCGGAGACCTGCACCGTCTACGGGCAGCAGTACCCGATCAGCCTCGAGACACTCATCCTCGGGATCGCTGAGAGGCTCACACTGCCCGGGTTCGGGCGAGACGCCTTCGGGGCCGGGCTCGACCTCACCCACCCCGACCACCTCTACCTCCGGCAGGTCGCGAACCTCGCCTTCGGCGAGAAGCCGGACGGCAGCAAGGCCGTGCCGGACGCCGATGCCCGAGAGCTCGAGCTCTTCGGCAAGGCCCGCGAGCACCTGCCGAGTGAGGTCTACGACCCCGCCCGGTGGGAGGCCGCCGTCGGCGCCGCGATGTGGCCGAAGGTGGTGTACGTGCTGAACAGGGGCGGGCGCTTCGAGGACCACGAGAAGGCATGGGAGGGTGACCGGCTGGCACACCCCTGGGGCAAGCTCCTGAACATCTACCAGGAGAAGACCGCCAAGACGATCCACGCCGGAACGGGCAAGAAGTACCCGGGGTACGCCTGCCACGTGCCCGTCCAGGACTTCCATGGCGAGCCGTTGGACGCGTACCGCGAGGGGTACGACCTCGCCCTCATCACGCACCGCACCATCTCGCAGACCAAGAGCCGGACCATCGCCGACCCCTGGCTCTCGGCCCTGATGCCCGAGAACGGCATCTTGATCAACCCCACCGACGTGCGGCGGTTGGGCCTGCACGACGGGCAGCAGGTGAAGGTCGTCAGCGCCACGAACCCCGACGGCGAGTACGACCTCGGCAACGGCCGCCGTCACCCCATGATCGGCAAGGTCAGCGCCACCCAGACGATGCGCCCCGGGGTCGTCAGCTTCGCGCTCGGGTTCGGCCACTGGGCCACCGGCTCCAACGACGTGACCATCGACGGCGTCCTGATCAGGGGCGAGGAGAGGCGCAAGGCAGGCGTGCACGCCAACGCGGCCATGTGGACCGACCCGGCCGTGAAGAACACGTGCCTGTTCGATCCGATCGGCGGCAGCGTCAGCTTCTACGACACCTGGGTGCGACTAGAGCCGGCCTGACGGTCTCGGCGGAGTCAGCCGCCTGCCCGGCCGGCGATGGCCATCGCCGACCGGGCAAGGGTGACGAGGTCCCGGCCGACCAACGCGAGGAACACGCGATCGTCCCGCAGCGGGCCGGGGATGAGCCGGGACAGGCGCGCCACAGGGTCGGCACGGCCCTCCAGGTGCAGGTCGCTCATGATTCGGGTTACCCCAGCCGTGCTCGCCCGGGCCCGCAGCGCGACCCGGCAACGGACGCCACCGATCTGTCCCGAGGCGAGGTAGCCCTCCGGGACCACGGCGTCGACGACCAGGGTGCGGCGGACGGTCCGCCCACGATGGCGCCTGACCTCTGTTATCCGCGTTCCCGCTGCCATGACAACGCTGCTCGCGTCGAAGCCCACAAGGTGCGCGCGGCTGGCGCCGGGACTGTCGAGGCTGGTGAGCAGGGCCAGAACGGTCTCAACGGGTGCGGGCACGGTAATGATCTTCGAGACCGTCCTGAACCCGCCCACGACGACCGCCCCCATCCCTGTCACCGCGCGGCGGGCACGCCCAGCTCGTCGAGGAGGGTCTCGACCCGCCCGCGGATCTCATCGCGGATGGGTCGCACGGAGTCGATGCCCTGGCCGGCCGGGTCGTCGAGCTTCCAGTCCTCGTAGCGCTTGCCCGGGAAGATCGGGCACACGTCGCCGCAGCCCATGGTGATGACGACGTCGGAGGCCTGCACCGCCTCGGTCGTGAGGACCTTGGGCTGCTCGGCTCGGATGTCCACGCCCGCCTCGAGCATCGCCTCGACCGCGACCGGGTTGATCTGGTCGGCGGGCATCGACCCCGCGGACCGTACCTCCACGGCCCCGCCCGACAGGTGGTTCAGCCAGCCGGCGGCCATCTGGGAGCGTCCGGCGTTGTGCACGCAGACGAACAGCACGCTGGGGCGGTCGGTCTGCGGTGTGGTCTGGTCGGTCACGCTGGGTCCTCCTGGATCGGTGCGGGTCAGGCGTCGGTGGTGAGTGGGTGGTCGAGCAGCTCAGCGGCCAGCGCGCGCACGCGGGCGTCGATGTCGTCGCGGATGGCGCGCACCCCCTCGGTGGAGGCCAGGGCCGGGTCGCCGAGCGCCCAGTCCTCGTAGCGCTTGCCCGGGAAGACCGGGCAGACGTCGCCGCAGCCCATCGTGATCACGACGTCCGCTGCGCGCACGGCGTCGTCGGTCAGGGGCTTGGGGAACGGGGCCTCGGCGTCCGGCCCCAGGATCTCCTCCAGCAGAGGTCGGACCGTCGGGTGGACGTCGTCGGCGGGGTGGGACCCGGCGGAGCGGATGACGACGGCGTCGCCGGCATAGCGGCGCAGGAGCGCAGCGGCGAGCTGGGAGCGGCCGGCGTTGGCCACGCACACGAACAGGACCTGCGGCTTGCGGGCTTCACTGCCCCGGTGCTCGACGCGGCGCAGGTCGTCCAGGCGCTGCTTGGCAAAGCGCTCGGCGAGGACAGGGACGTACCTGGTCACGCGTGCCGTGCGCAGTAGTGCCGTGTAGGACTCGCGGACGGTCCGCACTACGACCTCCGCGGCCAGGTCGGCGTAGCGCTCGACGAGCTTGTCGCCGATCCGGTCGATCAGCTCGTCGGCGTGGCGCAGCGGGTCGATCCCGCTGGGCGACTCAGGTGCCTCGGTGGGTTGGGGGCCGAGGTGTGCGGCGACCGGCGCGAACGCCTCGAGCAGCACAGTGATGGCGTGCTGCACCGCTGGTGCGATGCGGAAGTAAATCGTGCTGGCCCGCCGGTCGTTGGTGACCAGCCCGGCCTCGCGGAGGACCCGCAGGTGGTGCGAGACGGTCGGGGCCGTGACGTCGGTCATCGCGGCCAGCTCTCCCGCGGACACCTCACCCGTCTGTGCCGTGGCGAGCGCCGACAGCACCCGGAGCCGGATCGGGTCGCCGACCACCTTCAGGACTTCGGCGACGGGCTCGGCGACCTCGGGTGCCATGGCCCTCTCGCGCGCTACGGCCACGCCGTCCACCTCCTAGTTCGAGCACCATCAAACTAGATGGAAGTCGAATCCGCAAGGCGTCAGACGCCGATGACCATCAGCCATCCAACCAGGGCCAGGAGTGTCACCGCGAGCACGGGGATGGTCAGGACGATGCCGACCTTGAAGTAGGTGCCCCAGCCGATGTGCATGCCCTTGCGGTCCAGGACGTGCAGCCATAGGAGCGTGGCGAGGCTGCCGATCGGGGTGATCTTCGGCCCGAGGTCGGAGCCGATGATGTTGGCGTAGACCATCAGCTCGTGCGTGATCCCGCTCGCGCCAGCGGAGTCGATGCCCAGTGCGGCGACCAGGACGGTGGGCATGTTGTTCATCACCGACGACATCCCGGCGACGAGGAACCCGGTGCCGCCCGCGGCGGCGAACGGCCCGTGGTCGCCGAACCACGCGAAGACCTCACCCAGGGAGTCGGTCAGGCCCTGGTTGCGCAGGCCGTAGACGACCAGGTACATGCCGAGGCTGAAGAGCACGACCTGCCACGGGGCCGATCGCAGGACGGATCCGACGCGGATCGTCCCAGGCCCGGCCTGCGTGATCGACGGGATCGAAGGCTTGCGCTCCGCTGCTCCGGCGTGAGCGCGGTGCGATGTCTCCGGGTCGAGCGGGTGGTCGTGGATGTCGTCGTGCACGACGCCGGACCGGGAGTGGTCGTGCGCCGGCTCCACCGCCCCGTCTACGTCAACCTCCAGGAGCTCGGGTGACAGGGATCGGAACGCCCAGGCCGGCTTGCGTGCGGCGACCAGCAGGATCGCGATCGCACCGATCCCGGCGACTGCGGCGATCGGCACGCCGAGCGGGTCGGCAACGAAGTAGCCGACCAGGAGCACGGCCAGGACGATCCAGCCGGCGCGGAAGGTCAGGCGGTCGTGGATGACGTCTGCCGGCTTCTCCAGGTCGGCGACGTCGTACCGGCCGGGGATGGACTTGCGGAAGTACACGCGCAGGACGACGAGGCTAGCGGCAAGCGAGGCGAGGCTGACCGGGATCATCACCAGGGCGTACCGGCCGAACCCGATGCCAAAGAAGTCCGCCGAGACGATGTTCACCAGGTTGGACACCACCAGCGGCAGGCTGGTGCTGTCGGCGACGAACCCGGTGGCCATCACGAACGCGAACGCGGCCTTCGGCTCGAACTTCAACGCCAGGAGCATCTGGAAGACGATCGGCGTCAGGATCAGGGCGGCCCCGTCATTGGCGAAGACTGCGGCGATCGCCGCGCCGAGGACGACGATGAGGTTGAACAGCATCCGCCCGTTGCCCCGGCCCCACCGGGCGACGTGCAGCGCGGACCACTCGAACGTGCCGGCCTCGTCCAGCACCAGCGAGATGATGATCACCGCGACGAACGTGAGCGTCGCGTTCCACACGATCACCCAGACGTCGGGCACGTCACCCAGCTGTACGACGCCGGTCGCTAGCGCCAGAGCAGCACCACCCATGGCGGTCCACCCGATGCCCAGCCCTCTGGGCTGCCAGATGACCAGGGTCAAGGTGAGGACAAAGATGATCACAGCGAGCAGCATGCTCAGGACTCCATAGGGTTGACGGTTCCGCCGTGCTCGGCGATCTGCAGAAGAACGTCGTGGCGGGAGATGATTCCGACGAGGTCGGTGCCGGCGAGCACCGGCAACGCCTGGATCTGGTGCTCTAGCAGCAGGCGCGCCGCAGTGACCAGATCGGTGTCCGGGGTGACAGTGAGGACGCGACTGGTCATGACCTCCGCGGCCGTGCGGCCTTCCGCGCGATCGAGCTCGGGGTGCCTGCGATCGGTCGTGTGCCGCCAGAAGTTTTCCTGCCAGACCGTGGGCTGGGCGACGTCGCGGGTGTCCGCTGCCCGGACCAGGAGGTCGCTGGCGGTGACGATGCCGACCAGCCGCCCGTCGTGGACGACCGGGACGCCGTTGATGCGACAGCGGACGAGGAGCCGAGCGACCTCGCCGACGGGTGTCGCGGGCGCCACTGTGATCACTTCCGACGTCATCACGTCTCGGATGCGCACAGCGCTCCTCCAGCTCGGTGTCGTGGCAGATCGAGGGTGATTCGGGCGGTCTCAGGCGATGAGCTGACGCAGTCCTTCCGCGCCGACCGGTGTGGTCGGCACCCACGGGATCACGACGGGCAGGCGGGGGCTGACCGCAACGATCTCGGCCAGCCACCGGTTCTCCTGGGCGGCGCGGGCGCGCAGGACCGGGTCCGTGGTGGCCGTCACGGACAGAGCGGTGTTGACGACCCAGGTCCACGGCTTCAGGCCAGATCGGGCCAGGTCCGCCTGCAGGTCCATCGCCTCGTGGACCGGGGTCGCCTCCGGTAGCGCGACGAGGATGATGCGGGTGTGCTCGGGGTCGGCGAGGGACGCGAACAGCGTGGCCGCGGCATCGTCGGGCACCTCGCGGCTGGACGCTGCGGCCTGCCGAGCGAAGGTCTGCGAGGACTCCAGCAGCAGCAGGGTGTGGCCGGTCGGAGCGGTGTCGATCACGACGAACCGGCCCGGGGCGTCGGCGACCGTGCGGGCGAACGCGTGGAAGACCGCAACCTCTTCGGTGCACGGGGAGCGCAGGTCCTCGGTGAGCAGGTCACGGCCAGAAGCGTCGAGCCCGGCGCCGGCCGTGGCGAGGACGTGCTCGGTCCAGGCGGCGGTCTCGGCCTCCGGGTCGATCCTGGTGACGGTGAGGTTCGCCGGCGGGTCGGGCAACGCGTTGTCGACGTGGGCGGCGGGGTAGGTGGTGGTCAACGTCACTGGCAGGCCACGGTCGGCCAAGGCCAGTGCGATGGCGGCAGCGATGGTGGTCTTCCCGACGCCGCCCTTGCCCATGGTCATCACGATGCCGGGACCAGATCGGGCGATGTCGTCCACCAGGTCGGCGAGGCGTGTCGCCTCAACGGGTCCGGTGACGTCGGTGGTCGGCGCGTCGGGGACCTCGGGGTCCAGGGCGGCGCGAAGCCCGTCGACTCCCAACGGGGCCCGCGCAAGCAGGGGGATGGTGTCCACGGAGATCGCGTTCGCCAGCTCGACCGGCAGGGCGTCGAGGGCGTCCGACTCGCGGGTGCGTCGCGCGGTCGCCACCACGTCATCGGTGGCGGGGCCCTGCAGGACGCCGTTGATGATCAGCCGCTGCTGGGTCATGCCGAGCTCGGCCAGCTCTCGCGCCGCGCGGGCGGCCTCCTCAAGGGACGGGGTCTCGGGTCGGGCGACCAGTACCACCGTGGTGAGGTCCGGGTCCCGGAGAGCGGCCATGCTGCCGGCGTACGCGTCCTGTGCTTGGCCGAGTGCGGAGACCGGCCCCACGCACGTCACTCCTGCGGTGTTCGTCTCGAGGAACCCGGTCCACGCGGCCGGCAGCGCGAGGAGGCGCAGGGTGTGCCCGGTCGGTGCGGTGTCGAAGATCACGTGGTCGTAGGAGGCCGCGACCTCGGGGTTGGTCAGCATGCCGACGAACTCGTTGAACGCTGCCACCTCGACGGTGCACGAGCCGGAGAGCTCCTCTTCGATCGATGCGACCGCGTCGTCGGGCAGCAGACCGCGATAGGGGCCGACGACCCGCTCGCGGTAGTCGGCAGCGGCGGCGGACGGGTCGATGTTGACCACGTCCAGCCCGGTGACTCCGGGCACCGGCACGGCGGCCGACGTCGGTGGCTCGGGCATGTCGAAGACCTCGGACAGATTGCTTGCCGGGTCCGTCGAGACGATCAGGATGCGCCGACCCGCGTCTGCGAGGGCCACGGCGGAGGCCGCGGCGCACGACGTCTTGCCCACGCCACCCTTGCCCGTGAAGAAGAGGACCCTCGTCGGGTCCTCCAGGACGCCGCTCAGCAAGCCGATCCGGTCGCGCGTCAGCACCCGATCGGTCACGGCGCCACCGCCCCACCCGCCACCGGCATGAGGAAGAGCAGCGGGGCGGTGCGCTTGGCGACGCCGGTCCATTCCGCGAGCTCGTCGCCGCT